>DATMOO010000188.1:0-3284 GCA_035568275.1 Candidatus Sulfotelmatobacter sp. | reverse complement strand
GGCAATTTCGTGGCCGAGAATCAGCGGTCTCTTCACGATTCCCGCCAGTTGTGTCCAATCTCCATCAGCCACGTGCAAGTCGGAGTGGCAGGCACCACAGGCTTCCACCTGGATCAAAACTTCATCTGCTTCGGGATGAGGCCTTTCGACTTCCTCGATCGAGAGCCGCTGTTTGAAGTCGCGCAGGATCGCAGCTTTCATTGAGTTTCGCCTCGGGGAATTAGGGAAAAAGCAGACGGGGGGCCGGGACACCAATCACGGCTTAACACCACGCAAGAAAAATTCCACTGCGCTGTCCACGCGCTCGGTCAGTCTATGGGGTCCTGTGAGGTCGACGGTCCACTGACGGACCACTGTGTGGTAGAGCGCCTCCATAAATTCGGCGAGATGCACGACCGGGAACGCGCTCGTGATTTCACCACGTTCCTGCCCCTGTGCGAGAATTTCCCGCAGCCGGCTGATCGCAACCCCCTCAAGTCCGCGCACCTCCGGAGAACGCACCGGATCCATCGCACCCGACAGCACCACGGCTTTCCATAGAGGCCGGTCGGCTTCCGCTTCGAGCGCCATGGCGTGATACAGGCGATGCAAGCGCTCAGCGGTATCAGCCTTGGTCGAAAGTTCTGATTTGAGGCGCTCCGCTATGCACTCGAAGCCACGCTTACCCACATCCCGTAAAACAGCGTCCTTGCTCGGGAAATAACGGAAGAAAGTCGGCTGGCTGATTTCTAGAATTTTGACAATATCATCGATGCGAGTTTTTTCGTAGCCCTGTTTGCGGAACAATCGGATGGCTGTCTCGATAATTTGCTGACGAAGTCGCGCCTTCTTGCGCTCCCGGAGCCCTGGGACCTCATGGTTCTGCGCTGGGTGGAGCTGCGCTGGCGCATTTCGCTTCACCGAGATTCTGTGATTCCGGCTTCTTCGCCGTGCGGCGACTTCAACACGAACCATAGTCGTATATTCTCCTGATCAGGGTTGGAGGACACGCTACAGGTTGAGTGCTCAATATACCCGGATCGATTTTAACAATTGTCGATTCGATCGACTGTTCTCCCAAATCACGATCCAATGGCGACTTCGACGCTGCGGTGTTCAATGTTTGTGTTGCATATTGACGTTAGTGAGTCAGTCTGATTTCCACAGCTTTCCGTTTTGCCTACGATAGGTACGATACAACCTCATGAATATGCCGACCGTACCAGGTACGGCTACGGAATCAACGCGGGTGCGATACCCCTGGAAATCAGTCTGACCCGCTACCAATGTTGACGTTAGTTACTCATATCTGATATAGACTAACACAATTTGAGAACGTGATTTTCTCGAATCGTTCGACCCGGGGGAAGATGATGACAACTGCCGCGGCAACTCCTCTTCAAGTTAAAGGCGGCGCGTTCCTCATTGAGGATCGCTCGCCCAACGAAATCTTCACCGCCGAAGATCTGAACGAAGAACACCTTGCGATAGCCCGCACGGTCGACCAATTCTGGACGAATGAGGTGGAACCTCATCTCGAGGCGATCCGCCAGCAGACTCCAGGGGTCGCACTAAGCGTGCTTCGCAAAGCGGCCGAACTGGGACTCGCCGCGATACCGATCCCCGAGAAATTCGGCGGTATGGAAATGGACCTACCATCTGTAATGATTGCGGGTGAGCATCTTGCGCGGGACGCTTCTTACGGGTCGTGGCACTCCTCCCATACCGGGATCGGTACGCTGCCCGTTCTTTTCTTTGGTAATGAAGAGCAGAAGCGGAGATACCTTCCCAAGCTGGCGAAGGTTGAGCTGTTGGCCGCTTACGCGCTAACCGAGCCGCTGGCCGGCTCCGATGCTCTCGCCGTGCGTACCCGGGCGGATCTCAGCCCAGACGGCAAATACTACGTCCTCAACGGACAGAAGATGTGGATCACCAACGGAGGCGCGGCAGACCTTTTTACCGTATTCGCTAAAGTAGGCGGCGAGAGGTTCACGGCGTTCCTGGTGGAGCGCAGCTTTCAAGGCGTGACCAGCGGCGCCGAAGAACACAAGATGGGCATCAAGGGGAGCTCGACCACGGCGGTGTATTTTGACAACGTCCGGGTTCCGGTCGAAAACCTGCTTGGCGAAATTGGCCGCGGGCACGTCATCGCTTTTAATATCCTGAACATCGGCCGGTTGAAACTCGGCCCTGGTGCCGTGGGTGGAGCAAAAAACGTGCTTGCCATCTGCCTGAAATACGCCAAGGAACGCAAAGCATTCGGATCGGCGATCGCCGAGTTCGGCGCCATCCAGCACAAGCTGGCGGAGATGGCGATTCGCACGTTCGCGGTGGAATCCATGATGTGGCGTGTAGTGGGACTCATTGAGAGCCAATTGGCGCAGTCCGCTCATGATAAGCACGCGGATTCAGAGACCGAGCTCAAAGCCGTTGAAGAGTACGCTGCGGAGTGCTCGATGATTAAGGTGTATGCCTCCGAGATGCTGGATTACGTTGTCGATGAAGGCGTGCAAATCCACGGAGGCTATGGCTACCATCAAGACTACGCGGTAGAACGCGCTTACCGTGATTCGCGAATCAACCGGATCTTCGAAGGCACCAACGAAATCAACCGGCTTCTCATAACGGGAATGCTGTTGAAACGCGCCGCCCGCGGGCAATTGGCGCTGATCCCGGCGGTTCAAGCAGTGCTGAACGAGACCGTGAAAGAGACACCCGGCTCTGCGAGTGCTGATGAAGAAGCTCGGCTTGTGCAGAGCGCGAAGAAGATTGCGCTGTTCACGATCGGGATTGCTTATCAAAAATACGGGGCCGAGTTGGAAAAACAGCAGGAGATCGTGATGAACATTTCCGATATCGTCATGGAAGTTTTCGCGATGGAGTCGAGCTTGCTTCGAAGTCGCAAGCTTGCAACCTCGGGCAAAGGGACCAATGCCGCCAATATGTGCGCGGTATTTTTGCGCGAGGCCATGGATCGAGTAGAAGTCTCGGCGCGAAATGTTATCGGCGCCTGCTCGGCTGGCCGCGCCCTGCAGGAGAATATGGCGACTCTACGCGGCTTTGCCAACTACGATCCGCTCGATGGGGTTGCACTGCGGCGCAATATTGCCGGCCGACTTCTGGCCACTGCGCGCTACACGGCCTGACAGCGACTCGTCCTCCGTTATGGCTGCTGCTACCCCGGTAAACCGCCAATGGCGGCTCAAATCGCGGCCCACGGGGCTCATTAAAGCTGACAACTTCGAGCTTGTGTCCCAGCCCATGCCGGTGCCTGAGGAGGCCCAGCTTCTGATTCGCAGCGTGTA
>DATMOO010000187.1:0-55847 GCA_035568275.1 Candidatus Sulfotelmatobacter sp. | reverse complement strand
TTACTCCTGACACAATAGACAAATCTCCACGTCGCAGGTCGCAGGTTTTTTGATTGCCTTGCCGCACGGATGCGCGACGCTTCACCCATGAGCGTATTCCATAGAGGGCAAGCCCGGAGCAGTATGACTCAAGCTTCGATATTTCTGGACTTGTGGGTCTTGAGCGCTGTGACCTGATTTCGACAGCTACTCGCGTTTACCTATCCCAGCAGCTCATCAGCAATCACGGTTCCCCGCCCGGCGGTCCCACTCCGCGTAGTGATAACCTTGCGAGATGCCTCTCGATTCTGATGCGGGCCCCCGCTCTGCAAAACCTCTTCGATCCTATGCGGTGGTTGTGTTTGCTCTCATCATCGGGCTCTTCCTGGGCGTACTCTGCGTCGGATCGATTGGATGGGTAATGCTGGCGGGCAATTCCGGGCAAGCGCTGTTGAGTCATGTGTGGTCGGCGGTGACAGGCAGAACCCTTAGTATCGATGTAAGCCAGCCTACGGTGGTCGATCGCATTCAGCGCTTGCAGCGGCTGGAGACCGTGGTTTACACCGTGGACAAAATTGTGACCGGCGCAAAAGAAAACCCCATCTTCCCGGATTTTCTGGCAGGAGATCGCCTGTTAATGCTGGTGCACGGCGAAGTTATCGCCGGGATTGATTTCACGGATCTGAAACCGGGCGACGTGAGACTGAACGGCAAGCAGATTCAGTTGCATCTTCCGGCGCCGCAAGTGTTCCGGACTCGGATCGACAGCGCGAAGACGCGGGTTTATTCCAGGCAAACTGGGCTGCTGGTACCTACCGACCCGAATCTGGAAACGCAAGTGCGCCAGGAGGCGGAACGTCAGCTGCAAGAGGCCGCAATGGCCGATGGCATTTTGCGAACCGCCCAGCAGAATGCGGCTTCTACTATCCGCAGTCTGCTGCAGGGTTTGGGATTCGAGAAGATTGACTTTGACTAGCCGGCAGTGCCTCGGTGGTGTATGCGCCCTTTCTCAATGAGCGCCTGGCTTGTTAACAGAAGTTGATTGCCCTCACCGCTAATCAGCTGGCACAACGGTTGGTCTCGGCTTTGTTAACGGCTTCAGATGAGAACCGTTTTGCCGTTGCGCACAGACTCTTCGTTATGGGGGCTGCAACTTAAAGCGGGGTTGGGCAGCAGCGCACTTACCCGGTTTTACCTCAACCTTTGCGCCTGCGGCCCACAACCCTTCCATGGTGTTCGCTGTCACTTCATAAACACCCGCAGGTAGGGGTTTATACACGAATTCTCCATCGTTGTCAGACACCGTGGAATACTCTGTGCCATCTGATACTCGCTTTGCCACAATCTTGTGATTCGGCGCCCTACTCATTTTCCCAGCTTCTATTCGCATCACGTTCCCACTCAGGATGCCTGAGTTAGTCATGTGTGCCAATTGCCGCAACTGAGCGACGTTTTCTTGCGCCTGTGACAGCGGCTTGCTTGGACCATCAAACGGAATTTCGTTCGCTCGAATGTAGAATAGCCATCGATCTCCGGCTTTAATCTCGGGGTCATTTGGTGTTAGGCAAGCCTGATTGACCTTAGCCGTCACTGTGCCCTTAGAGTCGCCCAGGAAGTTTTCTTCTGGGCTAATCTCAAGTCGCCGGTCGGTATCGGATATCTCAGTCACGGACCGGACGGTGCCGGTAAACACGCGTTCATACCAATAATCAACTGTGCCACAAGGCTTAGGCGCAGTTGCCCAAGCCCCGCCGTGAATGCATTGAATCTGGTTGCCCTGCCATTCGCGCAGCTCGACGATGACTCCAGAGAGCGACGGTACCACGAAGACAACCGCTAACGCGAAGAAGAGGACGCGCCATTTTCGGGGAGGCAACATACGTGGAGCCTGATTATATCGAGGCGCTGACTGTTGTTAAATCGCGATCTCACTCATCGCCCCCGGCCCGGGGTTTGAGTGCCAGCGCCTGTTCTCGTTCTCCCCGTTGAGCGCAATCCAAAACACCACCCGTTCGCGTGGTAGCCTGGCCCCGAAAATCGAGCTGCGTGAAAGTGGGCACCTGGAGTCCTATTCCGAGGTGCCCACGCCTACATTGACAGGCCGATCAATAAGTGAGAGTCAGCTGCTTCGGCAATGAACCGCCGTAACCGCATTGAGGAGTCAATCCCGCGGATAGATTGGTTACGGACCATGTCGGGTTAGCGATCTTGGCCCATTTATAGTTGTACAACCCCAAGTTATAGAAAGCGGTTGAGCCACCGGAAGGGTAATCGCCGCACTGGACAACGTTGTAAACCTCCAGTGCACCGGCAAAGGCCCAGTTGAAGGTCTGTCCAAAGCTTGAGGTGTTGAGCAACTCAGAGAAATTTCCGTTCGTCCGGTCCCAGGTAACAATGTCCCATGTGGGGCAGGACAGCGTTCCCGAAGCACACGTGTCGAACATATAGCCGAGGATGACATCTCCCGACTTGACCGGCGCCGGCGGGGCCTCAAAAACCGTACCACTGACGCAGCAATTCCAGCTCGCGATGCCCCACGCCGAAGCGTAATCGGAGTTCCAGCCCAGGACAGGCTGAATGATCGTCACAACATCGGCATAGTCCTCCATGCCCGGAAACATGTATATGGTCTGGCCGTCGTTGGTGCTCGGTGCCGGGGGCACGTTGAAGTTGGCATACAGATAGGCATAGGAAGTCGTCGTCGTCGTGCTGGCATATTCCACCCAGGCATGCCCGATGGAGGGATCCTTAACGCCTCGCTCATCCCCGATTACTTTGGCTCCGTCGGCTTTGAAATGTGGAAAGGCACACACTTGGATGTCTTCGACGCCTCCATTCGCGTGGCGGATGGCTTTTTCATCCCGCCGCACCTCGTCTCCCTTCGCCAGGTGCTTAACGCAGCTGGAGTGGAAGTAGCCAAATGGCGTGATTAGATAGTTTGCCGGAACTGCCGCAGGACGCTTTGGCCCAGCGGGCATTTGAGCTTGGGCTGCGGTCAGGCCAGCAACAAGCGTGGTGATGGCAATCGACTTGAGAACTCGTGAGCGAACTGAGACAACGAACATCGTTTTACTCTCCTCTGGGGGACAGGGCTTAGGTACGGCTGTGCTTGTCGAGGAGGGAGGTCGTCGAGCAAATTCGTCCGCCCCATCTACTTTCCCGCTCTAATAGTGTGGCGCCACGAGAATTCGTATCACGATCGAGAAAACAAGCGGGAGGTTCAGCGACCGTTGCGACCCCCAACGTCTGCGCTACAATCGCTTCATGCGAGCAACTCTGCTGGCCGCCGCTACGATCGTCGCTCTGACGGTCCTCTTTTCTTCGACCCCACTTGCCACCGCTCAAGCCAAGGACGCACAGCAGGAATCCGCGCCGGATGTCCCTGATGCAATTGCCATCCCTGAGGGGCTTCAACCGGTGCTCTTCGTGCGCGCTTCTGGTTCGCAGATCTATACCTGTCAGGCTGACGACGCGGGCAAGTACAGTTGGACGCTGAAGGCTCCAGAGGCCGAACTGAAAGATCGCAAAGACAAAGTCATCGGCCAGCATACCGCCGGACCAACCTGGAAGTTGAAAGATGGCAGCGAAGTAACCGGAAAGGCGGTCGGGCACGTCGACTCGCTCGACTCGGACTCGATCCCGTGGCTCCTGGTGGATGTCGTCAGCAACTCCGGCAAAGGTTCGCTCGCGAAGGTGACTAAGATTCAACGCGTGCACACGCACGGCGGCAAACCAGGCAACGATCCCTGCGACGAATCACACAAAGCCGCGGAGACGAAGAGCGCATACACCGCCGACTACTACTTCTATGCGCCGGCGAGGTAGCTATGAAGCGATCACCCAGCGCCGGACATCAAACTAGAAGTCGAACCTAGGGGGATTTATGCGGGACGTGATCATTGCATCGTCGGTACGGACGCCTGTAGGCCGCGCTTTTAAGGGCACCCTCCGCGCCACGCGCCCGGATGAATTGGCTGCGGTCGCCATCAAAGGCGCGCTTGAGCGCGTGCCACAACTCGACGCAAAGGAAATAGAAGACGTCATCATCGGCTGCGCCATGCCCGAGGCCGAGCAGGGCATGAACGTCGCACGCATCGCTTCCCTGCGAGCCGGGCTACCGGTCGAAGTTTCGGCGTTGACGATCAATCGCTTCTGTTCTTCCGGATTGCAGGCGATCGCCATGGCGGCGGAACGGATCATGTCGGGTGGTGCGGAAGTGATCGTAGCTGGCGGAACTGAGTCGATGTCGATGATCCCGATGGGCGGCCACAAGATCTCGCCGAATCCGTGGCTGGTCGATCACTATCCGGATGCTTATCTTTCGATGGGATTAACGGCTGAACGACTGGCGCAGCGATTCGGAATCACGCGCGAGGCCGCTGACGAGTTCTCGCTGCGCAGCCATCAGAAAGCGCTGGCAGCAATTCAAGCTGCGAAATTCGAGGATGAAGTCGTTTCGGTCCCAGTCAGCTTCAGCACGCCCAACGGATCGAAGCCGAAGCGGCAGGAAATCGTCTTCAAAGTCGACGAGGGCCCACGCGCAGACACGTCGCTGGAAGCACTGCTTGCGTTGAAGCCGGCCTTCCACGCCAAAGGAACCGTGACTGCCGGAAATTCGTCCCAGATGTCCGACGGCGCTGCCGCTGCGATCGTGATGTCGGCCGAACGCGCACAAGCATTGGGCATCAAGCCGCTGGCTCGTTATGTTTCGTTCGCCACAGCCGGATACAAGCCGGAGGAAATGGGACTCGGGCCCGTGTTCGCAATCCCGAAAGCCTTGAAGATGGCGGGCCTCAAGCTCTCCGACATCGACCTGATCGAATTGAACGAGGCCTTTGCCGCACAATCGTTGGCGGTCATCAAGGAAGGCGGCCTTGATCCTGAGAAGGTCAATCCGAATGGCGGGGCAATCGCGCTGGGACATCCCCTGGGATGCACAGGCGCCAAACTTACGGCGAGCGCAATCCGTGAAATGAAGCGCCGGAAGGCCCGCTATGGGATGGTTACCATGTGCGTCGGTGGCGGCATGGGAGCAGCAGGGATTTTCGAGAACGCCTAAGGCAAACCGGAGCTATAATTTGCGCAAGGAGGTTCCTATGACTTCGGTCCGCCTTCTTACAGCCGCCGTGCTCCTCTGCACTGCGTCGGCCTTTGCCCAGCAACAACTCTCCGCGGCGACTCACCCCAATCGCACCGCCGAACCGGAAAAAGCTGCACAGGCCGCAGCAACAGAACCGTGGAAGCTCGTTATAAACCAACCAGTGGACTGGAACGCTGGAAAGGATCGTCTTCAACAATTCCAGATTGACGCCTACAAGATCGACCGATCTAGGATCGACCCAAACCGCCAACCCTTCCGATGGATTTTTCAAAACGACGACATTGTTATGGAGACACTGGGAGATGACACCCTCTGCTACAAGATTCGCAGCTACGTGGTGGCGCGCGACTCGAAAGATTCGGACTCTGTTCATCCCGTCGGCTATTCGACCTGTCAGCCGGCGAGTCGCTACCGCCTGAAGAAGACGCAGATTCAAACCGGCTCATCCGCCAAGTGACGTAACGTCTGAACACTTCTTTACTCGATTGCTACGCTCGTTTACACGATAGAGAGTATGTTTTCGATGGATGTAGAGTACGAACCACGCGCGGCATCCCCAGCCGGTTATATCAAGCGTGGTCGGTAGGAGGTGCTTTATGCGGCTCTCCGGCCTGTCTCTAACTGCAGTTTTGTTGTTTGCATCCTACACCCTGGCACAACATTCCTCCGGTGGCAGCAGTTCCGGCGGTTCTTCCAGCGCCGGTTCTTCCGGCGGTGGCTCGCACACCAGTTCTTCGGGAGGGTCCAGCTACTCCGGCAGTTCAGGCGGTGGCAGCCACAGTTCGGGCGGCGGGTCAAGCTATTCGGGTGGCGGCAGCAGCCACAGCTCTACAAGTAGTCATGGCTCCAGCAGTGGCCATCCCTCTGGTGGCGTGTCGGTCTCCACCGGATCCGGCTCGCATGGCAAGGACGAACACGGATCCAGCCTCGTAAATTCGCGGAATGGAATAGAGAGTTCCCGGTCGAAGGTGCGCCCCATTCATGAGCCAAAGTCAGGCCTTCCCCAGCGCGCGGTTGTACCCGAAAAGCGGAGCTTCTTTACCTTCCTGCGACATCCGTTCCGAAAACCACCGCCGAAAGTTGTGGCTCTGCCGGCTTTGTATCTTCCCAGGCCGGTTTGTCGGAAAGGCAAATGCGCTCCGGCGTGTCCAGTAGGACAGGTTAGCAGTGGCGGCGTATGCTCAACTCCAGCCGTCCAGCTGTGCGTTGCGGGCCAGAGGTGGAATCACTCCTGCCACGACCAATGTTCCCATGCTGAAATTTGGAACGGCGGTTCTTGCCTCTACCACACCCGGTTCTTGGACAGCTGCTTCGCGCAGCGCACGGCCATGCAGCGTCAGGCACAGCGCGTGCACGCTGCGGAGGCGGCTCGGCGCAACGCCTGCGCCAATGGCCCCGCACAGGAATGTTCCGACGCGACCAGCACTTGGCAGACCGAAGAGAACCTGCGCCGCAATCTTTTCGCCCGTTATCAGCAATGCCAGTCCCAGTCCATGTCGACGTATTCGGCGCAATACCGACGGTCCCCGTATGATTCCACGCTCTGGCTGGATTCGTTGCGATTCAACGAGGACTTCTAGCCCCACCAGAAACACGCAAGACGCGTAATGGTTACGTCCGGCAGTAATATGGCGGACGTTCTTTCGTCCAAACTATCATTCCCTCGCCCGCAGCATTAGAATTGCCTCAGCCGTTCCACCAGCTTTCACAGCCGGCGTTTTTATTTGGGGGATAGATGATGGCGACCACCACCGCAGTTCCGAAAACCAAAATCTCGGGAGGCAGCTTCCTGCTTGAAACCCGAAGCCCCGAGGAAGTTTTCACGCCTGAGGATTTCAGCGAGCAGCATCAGCTCATTGGGCAAACGGCGGAAGAGTTCGCCGTCAACGAAATCGTTCCCCATATCGAAAAGATCGAGCACAAGGATTTCTCCGTAACGCGTGACTTGCTGCGCAAGGCGGGCGAACTGGGCCTGAGTTCAGTGGAGATCCCCGAATCCTACGGTGGATTGGAGATGGACAAGGTCACGGCGGCGGTGATTGCCGACCACATTGCCAAGTACGCCGGATTTGCCACGACATGGGGCGGACACACGGGAATCGGGACACTGCCCATCGTTTATTTCGGCACAGAAGAGCAGAAGAAGAAGTATCTGCCGCGCCTGGGTGCAGGAGAAATCATCGGGGCCTACGCACTCTCTGAGTCGACGTCGGGCTCCGACGCTATGAACTGCCGCACCCGCGCCACGCTTTCTCCCGATGGCAAACACTACATCCTGAACGGCGAAAAGATGTGGATCACCAACGCCGGTTTCGCCGATCTGTTTACCGTCTTTGCCAAGATCGATGGCGAGAAATTCTCTGCTTTTCTCGTCGAGAAGACTTTTCCCGGATTCTCCGTTGGCGCGGAAGAGCACAAGATGGGCATCCGAGGTTCATCTACTTGCCCCATCATTCTGAACGATTGCAAGGTTCCGGTTGAGAACTTGCTGGGAGAGGCCGGTAAGGGTCATCTGATCGCCTTCAACATCTTGAATATCGGTCGCTTCAAGCTGGGGGCGATGTGCGTTGGCGGCGGGCGCGTCTCGCTGGAAAACGCCATTGGCTATGCCAAGCAGCGGAAGGCATTCAACAAGGTCATCGCAGATTTCGGACTGGTGCGCGAAAAGATCGCCAACATGGCAACGTTGCTGTTTGTCGGCGAGTCGCTGGTCTATCGCACCGTCGCCCTGATGGATGCCGCTCTCAGCGAAGTCGACAAATCGGCAGCAGACGCGGCGAAGCAGTCGCTGAAAGCCATCGAGGAATATGCAGTCGAGTGCTCGATCATCAAAGTATGGGGCTCGGAGATGATCGATTACGTCGTCGACGAGACCGTTCAGATCTTTGCGGGCTATGGCTTCGTCGAAGAGTATCCCGCGGAACGCGCGTATCGCGATGCGCGCATCAATCGCATCTTCGAAGGGACGAACGAAATTAACCGGCTGATCATTACCGGCTTTCTGCTCAAGCGCGCCATGACCGGCCAGTTACCGCTCATGCCCGCCATCAAGAAGCTGATGGATGAAGTTCTTTCTGGTCCATCGGTGGGCGAAGAACTCGAAGGCGCGCTGACTGAGGAGCGAAAACTCGTCGCACAGGCCAAGAAGCTAGGCCTGTTCGCGGCCGGCTCGGCCACGCAGAAGTACATGCAAGGGATCCAGGATCAGCAGGAGATCATGGGCGCGATCGCCGACATGACCATCGAGACTTACGCGATGGAGTCTGCCGTATTGCGCGCACAGAAGATAGTCGAGAGCAAGGGCGAGTCCGCCGCAGCACTGCCTGTCGCCATGACTCGCGTCTATCTATCGCAGGCGATGGAGAAGGTTGAATCCGCCGCGCGCAAAGTGATCGCCGCCGTTGCCGACGGCGACATGCTGCGCACCCAGCTCGCGATTCTTCGCCGGCTCGCAAAATACGAGCCGTTCAACACCGTCGAGTTGCGCCAGCAGATTGCACAGAAAATGATTGAACGCGGAAAGTACACGCTGGCGTAACCAACGGTTATCGGCCTCTCACTCTGCGTTGTCATCCTGAGCGAAGCGAAGGACCTATGCCCTCCCAGCCAGCTGCACAGATCCTTCGCCTCGCCCTATTGGCAGCCACCAAACACTCTGATACAAACTTCCCATGAAAAAAAGAATGAGCCTCGCACTCATTGCACTGTCGGCGTGTGTAACTGCCCAGTCGAAACCAGCTTCCCAAGCAGATTCTGCAACTTTTGACGCTGACGGCACCGCCCACATTACCCGCGTAGTACCGATGCCTACCACCGTCAGCCCAGAGGCGCAGACCTGGCTGGAATCACTGACTCACACCACACCCGGCCCCGAGACGTTAGCCGAGCGCCGCGCCCGAACCGATGCCTGGCGTACCCAAGATTCCGCCGAGGCGCGGAAGCTGTACCCGGTAAATGTGGAAGAGGCCATGACAGCCGGCGTTCGCACCGACATCATTACGCCGATGACCATGCCCGCCGAGAACAAGTCTCGCGTCCTGATCAACCTGCACGGCGGAGGCTTCAACTCCGATTCAGGATCGTTAATTGAAGGCGTCCCGATTTCGAATCTCGCGAAGATGAAAGTGGTCTCGGTGTACTACCGCCTCGCGCCGGAGAATCCCTTCCCTGCCGCCGTCGACGATGTCGTAGCGGTTTACAAGGAACTCCTGAAAACCTACAAACCGCACAGTATCGGAATCTTCGGAACATCCGCGGGCGCGATTCTGACTTGCGAAGTTACGGTGAAGCTCAAGCAGCTGGGACTCCCACTGCCGGGCGCTCTGGGCGTATTCTCCAGCCTCGCCGACTTCAGCCGCCCCGGCGACTCACGCCAACTGTTCACACTCAACGGATTCCCCGGCCAACTGCAGCCGGTCGACCCCCAACACCTACCGGACAACGAATATGTAGGCAAGACAGACCGCAAGGATCCCGTGCTTTCCCCGCTATTCGCCGACCTGCACAGCTGGCCGCCAAGCCTGCTCGTGACCAGCACACGCGATCTGTTGCTGAGTGACACGGCAATTTTTCATCGCGCGTTGTTAGGCGCGGTAGATGACTCGCAGCTAGTCGTATTCGAAGCCCTGCCGCACGCCTTCTGGTATCACTTCCAGCTACCGGAAACTCGCGAAGCGCTCGAGCTCATGGCCAAGTTCTTCGATCAGAAAGTTGAACGCTAGCCGGAGTAAACCGCCCGTAACTTTGCCACTTCTAAAACGCGGAATATAGCAGGACGCCTCGTTGAACTGAACATCACTATTTACTGACAGAAGCATCCGGCGGAATCAGCATATAGCTGACGAACGCCACCCGCTTGCTGTCGGGTGACCACGAAGGCACGTTGATCGTTCCCTGCCCTCCGAACAACCTCGCGAGCACCGTGACTTTCTTGTCCGCGAGCGACATTAGCCGCAGCAGGACATCTTTATTCTCCGGATGTCCCTTCACATCCGCGCCGTAGGTCAGAAACACCATCCACTGCCCGTCCGGCGAAATATGCGGGAACCAGTTGTTCAGATCGTCAGAGAAGACCTGCTCCTGCTCGCTCCCGTCGGCTTTCATGCGCCAGATCTGCATGTGGCCGGTGCGTTCGGAGTTGAAGTAGATGTACTTCCCGTCAGGCGAATATTCCGGACCGTCATCGAGCCCTTTGGCGGTAGTGAGGCGAGTCTCCTCGCCGCCAGCGGCCGGAATCGCATAGATATCGAATTCCTCGTTCCGCTGCCCGACGAACGCCAGCGTTTTTCCATCCGGCGACCAGCCATGCCAATACGAAGGAGACTTCTGGGTGATGCGCCGTGGAGTACCTCCAGTAATCGGAACAATATAGACCAGTGAATTGTGATCGCCCTGCGAATTGTCGCTGATCGCAAGTTGAGTCGCATCGGGAGAGATCCCATGATCGTTGTTGAGACGAGTCGCGAAGCCGGTATCGATCTTTGCAGGCTCGCCTCCGCTGACCGGAACGTACTCAAGGTGGCCGTCGCGATTGAACAAGAACTCTTTGTCATCACGCGTCCAGTTGGGCGCTTCAAAGCGCCCTTGATCAAGATAAGCCACGCGCCGGTCTGCCGAATCGACATCGACCGTCTCCAACGTGCTGTAGAGAAGCGCTTCGCCAGAAGAAGCCATCCGCTGCGTCAGCTCAACATTCGAAAACACTGCTTGTTCGACGACATCTTTATCATGCGAGCAGACGCCCAGCCCTACATAGAATGAACCTTGCAGCGGAATGCGAAGCCATCCGCCCGCAGGCTGAACGGCCTCAGAACCGAGCGCCATGTATACATAATCTCCGCGCTTCACGATGCGCAGCCGTTTCGGCGCGGAGAGATTCGACTGAACCTCCCGCGTCACCGCGCCTTTCTCGTCACGAAATTGAAGTGAAGTAAGTCCGTTGGCGTGCAGCGCAACATCGGCGTAAACCGAATCTGAATCGAGGTTCTGCCGCAGTATGAGCACCGCCTTCTTGTGTTCGTTTCCCGTCTTCGTCAGGAAGCTTATGTCGGCCGTCAGGCTCACATCCCCCGACATCTTTTTCCACACAAATTGGAACGCGTCCGCGGTCGACCACATATTCTCCCCACTGCCGGAGATCGTATAGGTCTTCTTCTCCGCCTCATACTCGACCGCGCCAGGGTGTAACACCGTGCCCACATCGCCATGGCTTTCAAAGATGCCGACGGCGCCAGCCCTTTGCGCGTGGATCAATCCGTGAGATAAGAAAGCACAGAGTTCAATTAGAACTATGCATGAGTAAGTGCGGATCGTGGCCACGTCGAGGCTCCTTTGAATATCGGAAGAAACAGAAATTGTAAACCGCGCCGCTGCCGCTCACCACTGCGACAGCAGGATCTCCCTGGTTGCTCAGTCCGAGGAGCACCCGTTCTTTCTGCATTTCTTTACCGTCTTCCAAATGGTTCTGGTAAAACAGTCGCATGAAAAAGACTGCGTTTGTGGCCGCCTTCTGTGTATTCGTCTCGCTATTAATCTCCGCCGCCGCACAAGAAAAGCCGTCTCCTTCCGCCAACCTCGCGCTCACTCCTCCCATGGGCTGGAACTCTTGGAATAAGTTTGCCTGCAACGTGAGCGAGGACATGATCAAAAGCATGGCCGACGTCGTGGTGAAATCCGGCATGAAGGATGCCGGATATGTTTACGTCAACATCGACGACTGCTGGCAGGTGAGCCGCGACGCGAATGCCAACATTGTGGTAGATCCGCAGCGATTCCCGCACGGCATGAAAGCAGTGGGAGACTATATTCACTCGCTAGGTTTGAAGTTCGGCGTCTATTCCGATGCGGGGTCGAAAACCTGCGCGGGACGTCCTGGAGGCCTCGGCCATGAATATCAAGATGCCGTGCAATACGCCGCCTGGGGTGTGGATTATCTGAAATACGACTGGTGCCACACGAGTACCCAGGATGCCAAGGCCTCATACGCCAACATCCGCGCCGCTCTCGACGCCTCTGGACGCCCCATCGTGCTCAGTATCTGCGAATGGGGAACCGCCAAGCCATGGCTTTGGGGCCAGGAGGTCGGCGGCAATTTATGGCGTACCACGGGCGACATCAACGACCGATGGGGCGGCAAGCAAAAATGGCCCGACGGCAGTTGCTGCTCAAATGGTGTGCTCGCGATTCTCGATCAGCAAGTTGGACTGCAATCCTATGCCGGGCCAGGTCATTGGAATGATCCCGACATGCTCGAGGTCGGCAACGGCGGAATGACCGACGCCGAGTATCGCACGCACTTCAGTTTGTGGGCGATTCTGGCCGCTCCGCTCATCGCCGGCAATGACCTCCGCAGTATGCGTCCCGAGATACACGACATTCTCACCAACAAAGAAGTAATCGCCGTCGATCAGGACGCTCTCGGACGAGAAGGCGAGCGCGTCGCCAAGAACGGAGATCTCGAAGTTTGGGCGAAGCAAATGAAGGATGGCAGCCGCGCCGTAATCCTACTCAACCGCGGCGAATCCGAACAAGAGATCACCGCGGATTGGGAGGATATCGGTTATCCGAAGACGCTTAGTGCCTCAGTGCGTGATCTCTGGGAGCACAAGGATCTGGGGAAGATGACGGCGAAGTTCTCTGCCCGCGTCGCCCCGCACGCCGTGGCAATGGTCGCAGTAAAACCCTAAAGCATAAACCGCAAAGGGCACGAAGTCTCACGAAGGAACCTTGGGTGAGTTTTCCTTACTGTACCTTCGTGCCCTTCGTGGTTAAAGGTTTGTGCTTCTACTCTTTCGGAAAGTTCGCGTCCTGCTCCACCCCTGAATCGGTGCGGGTTGCAAAATCATTCGCGCGACTTCTTCAATTCTTCCATCACGCTCTGAATGAGTTCCTTCGCGTCGGTCAAATTCTTCATGATCAATTGAATATCCATTACCGGCTTGCCCGGCCAACGCTGGCTCTGGCAATAAACGCCGTGCTGACCGACGAGCGCCATGGCATCGGTGATGGTATCCATGGTAACGGCCAGGCGCCCGCGCGGAACGCCCATCATAGTTTCGAAATGCTCCAGTTCTTCCTGCTTCTCGTCGAATACCGGCATGCACCGATTGTAACTGCGCCGCGCCGTGGAGGATAATGGGCCGCTGACAAAATCAATTTTCAAACGTCAAAGAACTTTTGCTATTCCAGTTGCTCACAAGGAGAAACCATGCAGAAAAAAATCGCCCTCCTCGCGCTGTTCGCATTTCTAGCCGCCACCGCCTGCTCCGCTCAGCGTCCGAGTCCGGCCGCATCCGCCTCTTGCGACCTCGGCGCCGGTAAAACGGTCAAGACAGATTATTCCAGCCCGCGCATGAAGGGCCGAAAAATCTACGGTGACCTCGTGCCCTTCGGCCAGGTATGGCGCACCGGCGCAAATGAGGCCACGACGTTCGTGACGAGCTCTGACATCGTGGTCGGCGGAACGAATGTTCCCGCCGGCAAATACACGATCTTCACCGTGCCCAACGCAGACAAGTGGAGCCTCGTGATCAGTAAGGGAACTGGCGAATGGGGTACTCAATACCCAGGCCAGGACAAGGATCTTGCACGGGTCGACATGAAAGTATCGAAGCTTTCCTCGCCTCTCGAGAACTTTACGATCTCCTACGAGAAGTCCGGCAGCGGGTGCACGATGAACGTGGATTGGGAAACGACGCGAGCGTCACTGGATATCAAAGCCAAGTAGCGCTGCCGTCCCGGCGGCTGTCCGGCGGGCAACTTGCCCGCCGGGCGGCAGGCAGCCACTCTACAGCGTCCGTTTGAACAGTGGAATCGCGATCCCCAACGTTACCGCCGCAAACACGCCGAGAAATAGCATATCTCCCCATACCGCCGCCAGAGTAGTCTCCTTCAGCAGCAGGCACTTGAACCCATCGACCGCGTAAGTAAATGGATCGCATCTCGCGATCGCGCGCAGCCACGGCGGAAATGCCTGTATGGGATACACCGAGCCGCTGGGGAAAAACAGCAGCGTATTCAGAATGCCGAACATGGCGCGCGGCACCAGCGGATCCTCAATGCGTACCATCAGCAGGAACATCATCGTGTTCAGGGCTAATGAGGTCAACACGATCATGATCACGAGTCCGACGATCGTCAACGGATTGAAGATCGTTCCGACACCGGCAAGCATGGAACCAATCGCGACAATGATCGCGCCGGTCATGACGGCCTTAATCGCGCCCGCCAGGTTCAATCCCAGAACAAGTTCCAGCTTCGTAATCGGCGTGACCAGATAACCCTCATGCACGCCGCGAGCCTTGTCGTCGATATAAAGCATGCCCCCGCCGATCATGACTGACACGAACATGGCCAGCACGAGCGAGCCCGGCAACAGATACTTCATGTACTCGATATAGGGATAAAGCTCCACGATGCTCAGTGCCGTCTGCTGCAAAATGCGCGGCGTCGCCGCCGGCTGGTTCAGAGCGTTGGTCAGATCATTGAGCTCACCCTCGACCGCTGAACTCATAAAGTTGTCGCTGTTGTCGACAACCAGCACTATCTGCGGATGATTCTGCTCGTACACGCGGCGCGAAAACTGCGGCGGGATAATGACCGCGCCTTGCAACTTCCCATTGCGGACATCCTCGGACGCCTGTTTGTCGCTGTCATAAGGAATCGGCGTGAACGTGCGGATGTTGGCGCGAACCGAATCGAATGCCTCGCGAATCCTGAGCGCCTGCGGGCCCCCGTCCTGGTCGACAATCGCGATCTTGGCATCGTGAATCTTCCCGCCAAATGCGTTGCCCAGAATGATGAGCTGCACCAGCGGGAAAATCATCGATGCCAGCATCAGCGCCGGTGAACGGAAGAATTTGCGCATTTCCCGCTCGACAATCGCCATCATTCGGTTCATCGATAAAACTCCAAATCTTCCTCTGTGAACCTCCGTGTCCTCTGTGGTGAAAGCCTTAAAGGTGTGGTGAAAGCCTTAAAGGCACTACCACAGAGGGCACAGAGAAGCACAGGGGCAAATCACGGCTGCAGCCCTGGCCGCTGCGGCATCACAAACGCATAAGCCTTCTGCAATTCGTCACGAAGCTGCCGCCCCGTGTAGTGAACGAACACGTCGTCCAGGGTAGTGTTCTGAACAGTGAGCGTCTTGACCCGCACCCCGCTGTGCACCGCCATTTCGACCAGTTCCGTCGTCGTCCGCGAGCCGTCGCTGGTCAGCACGCGAAACATGCCCGCTCCTTCGTGCTGCACCGATGTAACGTCATCGAGCTTTTGCAACTTCTGCTCCAGGTCGGCGGGAGGATTGTCGAACTGAACTTCAATGACCGTCGACCCCGGCACGCTCGCCTTCAGTGCCATCGGCGCATCCAGGGCCACGAGTTTGCCGTGATCCACAATCGCAATGCGGTCGCACAACCGGTCGGCCTCATCCATGTAATGGGTCGTGATGAGAATTGTCAGCTGGCGGTGCTCTTTGATGTTGCCTAGCATCTCCCACACCGCAACGCGTGAGACCGGGTCCAACCCCGTGGTGGGTTCGTCGAGGAAGAAAATCTTGGGATGATGCACTAATCCTCGCGCAATCTCGAGGCGCCGGCGCATGCCGCCGGACAGGGTTTTCGTGGCCGCGTCGCGCCATTTTGTAAGGTCCACCAACTGCAGCAACTCATCGATCGACGTCTTGCGCTCTTTCGCCGGCACGTCGTAGAGCTTGGCGTAGATATTCATGTTCTCTTCGACGGTCAGATCAAGATCGCTGGTCAGAGCCTGCGGAATTACGCCAATCATTCGGCGCGCCGCATTCGGTTCCTTGGCGACGTCGTGTCCGGCAATGCACGCCTTTCCCGATGTGATCGGAATCAGCGTCGTCATCATGCGAATCAGCGTCGACTTCCCCGCGCCGTTGGGGCCAAGCAGTCCGAAGATCTCGCCTTCCTTTACATTGAAAGAAACGTCGTCCACCGCCGTAAAGTCACCGTACTTCTTCACGATGTGCTCGACCTCAATCGCCGATGGCGCCTTGGGATCGTAAACCGGCCTCTCAAGCGTGTGGTTCGAAGCGTTACCCGGCTTTGCATTGGTTTCAGCTGCCATGATTCACTCCGAGGCTTTCGCGTTTTGAGTTGCGCCACTTTTGAGCTGTTCCGGCGAAACCAGAACTTCTGCAGTCATCCCGGGCACGTAAGCCCCTTTCGGATTATCGAGGCGTATTTTCAAGACGATGGTCTTGATGTCTCGTTTGCGGCGGCTGACATCGCGTTGCGTTGCGAAATCGCCTTCTACTCCCTTGAAAAACACTTTGCCGCTGGTCACCGTTCCGCCAGGCAAACGCACGCGCAGTACATCTCCGTAGCCGATGTGGTCCGCGTAGGTTTCTGGAATCGCGGCTCGCGCCCAGGTATCGCTCAGATCGACGATCGTGACGATGGGTGCGCCGATATTCACCACTTCCCCCTGCCGGGCGGCGCGCACTGAGACGGTCCCGCTGACGGGAGCATAAACATTCGTGTATCCCAAGCGAACTGCCATCTGATTTTTCAGCGCCATGGCGTTCTTGAGATCGGCCTGTGTCGCGGCCACAGTGCTCTTTGCCGCATTGGCCTGATGGGTTCGAGCAATCGCCGCTTTCAAATCCGCGCCGGCCGCTGTCACCAGATCCTGTTGCGCTTGCACCGTTGCTTGCGCAGCCTGCAGATTGGTTTCTGCCTGTACGCGTTCCTGATCGGAGGCAATCCCGGCTTTTGCTAACGCGATGATCCGGCGGCTGTCACTTTCCGTTCGATCAAGTGTCGCCTTCGCCTGCAGCAACTGAGCCTTCGCTGAAGAGAGTTTGGCCTCAGCGTTCGCCACGTCGCTGCTTGTCGAGCCCGATGTCGATTCTTCCGTGTGCTGCATCTCCGCAACTTTATGTTGCAGACTGGTGATAGTCGCCGTGGCCGCCGCATCTTGCGCCTGCAACTCTGAAGGGTCGAGCACCGCGATTAAGTCACCGGCCTTCACCGGCGTCCCCTCATCTACCAGCAATTTTTGTATGCGGCCCTCGACTTGCGCGCTGACGATCACCTGGTTGGCGTCCACGGTGCCGATCAGCACCATGTCTCGCGAGTGGTCGGTGGAAAAGAAATAGTAGGCCGCAGCAACGACGAAGATGATGCCCAGAAGAATAAAAAAACGATTACGCGCGCTCATGAACGTGCTCCTTGTGAGGCGTGATGTTTGGGCGAGAACAATGCCGCGGAAATGAAATCCAACACCGAGGCCCGCCGCTCCGCGACTCGCTCGGGCGTTAGGGGATTGAAGCCCACGATCTTTTGCATCATGGGAGCGCTACTGAAGTAGAAGACGATCATGGCCACGATAGATTGCACAAAATGCGCTGGATTGATCGAACGGAACTGTCCTTCAGCAATTCCCTGCCGCAGCACTTCACTGACTCGAAGAAAAATTGGCTGGATGTAATTCTTGATGACCTTCTCGATGTGCGGAGATTGGCCCTCCCGCGCCCGCATCATCTCTCGCTGCATCAACCGCGGGTACAGTTGGTTCGCAGCGATGAAATCGAAATACGCTCCGGCATAGGCGAGAATCTTCTCGCGCGGCGGCAGATCACTGTCCAGCACCTGAAATACAGTTTTCTTCAAACCAGAAAACGCATCGTCGAGCACCGCGCCATAAAGCGTTTCCTTATCCTTGAAGTAGTAATACAGGAGCGCCTTGTTGACCCCTGCCTCCTGGGCAATCGTGTCGGTGCGGGCACCGGCGATGCCATGCTGGGCAAACTCCTGCGCCGCTGCCGCCAGTATTGCGGCACGGCTCTCTTCAGGCTGGCCGCGAGATCCCATCCTGCGGCCACGCCACGTGTTGCGACGATGCAGAACGCGAGGCATGTTCGTTAATTAACCAGTTAGTTAGATTATACTCGTCCACCCCAAGATTCGCCACTCCTTCTTGCCAGATGAGATTTAACGGAAACAACCATGATCCGGCCAACTCTCCTCATGCTTTAATAGGCCTTCCGTTCCAAGTTCCCAGGAGGAATCGCATGACCCGACGGCTTCTTCTCGTCATCCCTTTGATGGTCCTATTCAGCCCCTATACGTTCGCCCAAGCTCCCAAACTCGATCGCCAGGTCGCAATTACGATTGACGACCTTCCTGCCGGCATGGCCGATCGCTTGCCCTCAGCCGATATCACAGCGATGACAACTAAACTGCTGGGAACACTTCGCGACCAGAAGATTCCAGTAGTCGGCTTCGTCAATGAAAAGAAATTGTATAAACCCGGCGAAGTCGACGAGCGCATCAAGGCGCTGCAGATGTGGCTCGACTACGGATTCGAACTCGGCAATCACACTTTCAGCCACATGTCGCTGAACCAGAGAGAATTGAAGGACTGGGAAGACGACGTAGTCCAGGGTGAGACCGTCACGCGCATGCTGCTCGCGCAGCACAAGATGAGGCTGCGCTACTTCCGCCATCCTTATCTGGACACCGGCCGCGATCTCGAGACTCGCCGCAAGGCCGAAGAGTTCCTAACGCAGCGCGGATATCGCATTGCTCCGATCACGCTCGATGGATGGGACTGGGCTTTCGCCGGCGTCTACGAAGACGCCACGAAGCGCAATGATACGGCCATGCAGCAACAGATCGTGAAAGATTATCTGGCTTATCACGACGCAGTCTTTGCCTACTCCGAGCAGCAATCTACCAAGCTTGTGGGTTACGAACCAAAACAGATCCTCTTGTTGCACGCGAGCAACCTGGAAGCCGATCACATCGGCGAGTTGCTCGACGTGCTGCGCAAACGAGGCTATCGCTTCATCCCGCTGCAAGACGCCCTTAGCGATTCGGTCTACAGCTTGCCTGATACGTATGTCGGGGAAGAAGGTACTGGCTGGATCGATCACTGGGCGATTACGCAGGGCAAGATTCCCCAGGGAGCGCCAGTATTCCCGCAGTGGGTCATCGATCGCTCGAAGGAACTGCGCCTATCAACCGGACAGGTCTCGGCCGAGCCGCAATACTAATCCGCTGCAGCGGAGCTCAACGTTCTGCGGTTTGCGCCTGAAAAGCCGCAAGCACGCTTCTGATTTTTTCCGCGCGCGGTCCGGTAGGCTCTTCCATCAAATACTGCTGCAACTCCGCGATGGAGTCGTCACTCTTGCTTTTCAGTTCGCTAGCCTTAGCGGCAAGCACGTGCAGGAACGCATGATGGTTCAACTGTGATCGATGCGCTTGACGGCTGGTCTCGATGACTTGATCGAAATGATGGTCCGCGAGTTGGGCGTAAGCCAGAAGCTTGAGTTGCTCCGCATCGGGAGCGGCCAGACTCATGGCCTTCTCGATGAATGTTTCTACTTCAGGGAAGTCCTTGGTAGTGAAGCTCACGCGCCCAAGGTTGACGTAGGCTAACGCCATATGTCCATCGAGAGAAACGGCCTTCTGCAGCGCCTCGCGAGCCCGCCCAATTTCTCCCATGTGAGTGTAGACAGCGCCCAGGTTGTTGTAAGCGGCGGCATACAGCGGATACACCGCGATTGCTTTACCCAACCGTTCTTTTGCCTTTACCCAATCTCGCTTCGAAATCAGGCGGTTTGCCTTTTCGAACTCTTTCCGGGCTGTGGCGGGAACACTAAAATCACTGACGGATACGAAGGCAGCGGCAGCGAGTCCCTGAGCCTCGAAACCGCCAGTGTGCCGCGCTCGCACTTCCAAATCCTGAGTCATGCCGGGACTGAGCGCGAAGTCGGCGTTGTCGGCGCTGGCAACGTCTGCGCCCGTCACTTTCACGCGATAGTTCCCGGCGGGAACATCAAAGAAATCGGCAACGCAGTGGCCGTCAACAGCACTATCGAAGGTGAACCCGTTATTCGCAATCAGCGCGACGAACGTGGAAGGATCGCATGCCGCATGGTCCGCAAACCAGATCTGTACTCTCACGCGTCCTGTCATTGCCACTGATCCAGTACTGAACTGGGCAAGGGCGTCACCCAGAAGAAGAAATAGCAGCACCACCAGGCGACCCGTCATAGAATCCTCCCGAATCGCTGCCGTGCGTTCTTCCTCTGCGCTTGCAGTCACCACTGGGAGCTACGCCCGACACTTGCGACATGAGACGATTCATTTGTGAAAGCGATAGCTGCAATGAAGCACAACTCTGCAAATTCTCTTGCGGCCACGTTGAGCAGGCTCCAGCACAGCCAGAAACATGTGTGCGCGATGCGTGTAGATCTGTATTGTTATTTTCCGCGTGAACTCGAAGCTGCGGAACGAGACGCAGCGGGACAAGACAACGGTAGACACCGCGGTGCAACGATTCTCTGTTATCGCGAAGTTGTTGGAAAACCGCAGCGCTTTGATCAGCGCGCCGCCACTTGCGCCTGCAGAGTTGCGATTGCGCTCCGGACTTTCTCTTCTCGAGGACCGTTCGGTTCCTCGGTGAGATAGGTCTGTAGTTCTGATATCGACTGCGCGATCTTGTTCTGCTGCTCACAGGCATTGGCAGCTACCAGGTGCAAGTAGGCGTGGTGAACTAGTTTTGCCTCGTGTCCTTGCCGGCTTGTCTGAAGTACCTGATCCAGATGCTGATCGGTGAGCTGCGCATAAGCGAGGAGAAACAGTTCGTCGGCATTTTCAGCTGGAGCCATGTTCACAGCCTTGGTTAAGAGAGATTCGGCGCTGGAATAGTCTTTCTCCAGAAAGCTGAGGCGACCCAGGTTTACGTACGCTGGTGCTAGACGATCATCCAGCGTTATTGCTTGTTGCAGCGCCTCGCGTGCTTGCGCGTTGTTTCCCAAGTGGGAATAAGCCGCGCCAAGGTTGTTGTAACCAGCCGCATACTTCGGATAAATCGTGAGTCCCTTGTGCAGACGTTCTGTTGCTTTTGCCCAGTCTTGCTTTGCGATCAAACGACTCGCTTTCTCGAATTCCTTTGCTGCGTTCGATGGGACTCCGAGATCTTTCACCGAGATGAAGGCTGCGTGCGCGGCCCACGAACTCGGATCGGAGCTTTCAGTGTGCTTTGCCCGAACTTCCAGTTCCTGTGTAATCGCTGAATTCACTTCGACATCGCCTTCGTCTGCATTCGCGCTGTCCGTGCCGCGAACAGTTACGCGGTATCGTCCCGATGGCACGTCGAAGAATTCCGCTGTGCATTCGCCGTTCACCGATCCTTCCGCGAGGGCAAAGCCCATGGCTCCGGTGAGCACGACGCGAGTCGAAGAATCGCACGGGGTATGATCCGAAAATGCAATTCGCACCCTCACTCGTCGAGCGACGTCGGAAGAACCACTTTCAATTTGCGCGCAGGCTGCGCCGAGGAGAAGAAGAACTACCGCGATTGAGCGACCCGTCATAGACCACTCCGGAATCGCTGCCGCGCATCCTCGTTCGTTGCAGGTGAGACGTCAAACTCCGCTGCGGGCGCGGCAACGATGCCCAGTCAGACGTTGTCGACGTGAAAGCGATAGCGCGAATTGTTGTCACGAAAATGTAAATCCCTAAAACCTGATCGCGTTCGAAACCTCACATCCAAAGAGGAATCTGTGCGCACATGTGTATTGAACCGTCTTGTAGGTATCCCGCGCGATCTACGGACACAAAACGTTCGAAGGTTGGCAGAGAACCAAGAGGAGATCACAACCAATGTTGATGAGATGTTTCTGTGGGTCAGTTGGGGACTGTGAATTGAAGGTTGCACATGACGCACGCGCGATATTCAACTGGACTCGCTGCAGCGTGGAAATTAACTGTCGGACTAATGCGATCCGCCGGCGATCGACGGCACCAGCAGAACTTCATCGCCTTCCTGAAATGCGTAGGATGGTCCGCCCAGAAAGCGGATGTCTTCTTCGTTCACATAGATATTCAGGAAACGGCGAATCTGACCCTTGTCATCGCGCAAGTGCGGCTTGAGGTCGGGAAACTTCTCGTCGAGCACCGAGAACAGTTCGCCGAGGTTGGAAGCTGCGCACGTGATCGATCCAACTCCGTCGGTATGACGCCGCAAAGCGGTTGGGATTTGCACCGTGATCGGCATGGTTATGCTCCGACGGCGGCTTCTTGCGCCGCTGCGATCACGCCGGGAACTTCATCCAGATCCAGCGTCTGCTGCAGATATGCTTCGAACTCCGTGAGTTTCGGGGCAATTGGCCGCTCTGTCTTGTACACACCGGCGAGCACATCCGTGGTCTTCAAACCATTCCCGGTGATGCACAGAACCGTGGTCTCATCGGGCAGAATGCGGTCCTGACGATATAACTTGCCAGCGCATCCGACGGTGACTCCACCAGCGGTCTCGGTGAAGATGCCTTCGCTCTCTGCGAGCAGGCGGATCGAGTCGACCACTTCGGGATCGCTGACGTCTTCACTCCATCCTCCGCTGTTCTTGATGGTCTTGATGGCGTAGTGTCCATCGGCGGGATTGCCGATCGCCAGCGAGCGGGCAATCGTGTTTGGCTTTTGGGGCTCGATCTCAGGACTGCCTGTCTTGACCGCAGTCGAGATCGGAGAGCATCCCGTCGCTTGCGCGCCGAAGAACTTCACTTCCTTCGGCTCAACCAATCCCAGCTTGATCAACTCATCAAACGCTTTCCTGATCTTGGTGATCAACGATCCGCCAGCCATCGGGCAAACGATGTTGTCGGGTAAGCGCCAGCCGAGTTGTTCGGCGATTTCAAATCCAACGGTCTTCGATCCTTCGGCGTAGTACGGACGCAGGTTGACGTTCACGAATCCCCAACGATGTTCGTCAGCGATCTGCGAGCAGAGACGATTGACTTGATCGTAGTTCCCGGCGATGCGGACAACCTTCGCGCCGAAGACGTTCGTGCCAAGAATCTTTGCGGGCTCTAGATCGGAAGGAATGAAGATCCATGCCTTCAGGCCTTCGCGCGCCGCGTGTGCAGCAACCGCGTTTGCGAGATTGCCGGTAGATGAACAAGAGACCGTGTCAAAGCCAAAAGCACGAGCTTGGGAGAGGGCTACGGCAACAACACGATCTTTGAAGCTCAACGTCGGAAGACAGACTGCGTCGTTCTTGATGTAAAGATTGCCTGCGGCAGCAGTGCCGCTCAACTTCTGCGCCAGCTGCGGCGTGTTGAAGAGCGGTGTGAAACCAACCGGCAAACGCGGGGTGAAGCTTTGGGGGAGGGGCAACAGTTCGGAGTAACGCCACATGTTCGGTGCCCGCTGCGAGATGCGCTCACGACTGACCGATGTCTTCAACGTGTCGTAGTCGTAAGCAACTTCCAGGGGGGAGAAACAGTCGTCGCAGATGGAGCGGGGCTGGTTTCCCCACGTCCGTCCACATTCGCGGCACCGCAATTCGTAGTGAGACATGTTGCTACTCGCTTTCGTAATTAACTAGCGAATAGCTGAGGACGAGCCGGAAAAATTGGCCATAAAAGCAAATGGCCTCTTTTTCCAGGAAAAGGAAAAGAGGCTATCGGAAAGCAAATACAGCGCGCTTGCCGAATCCCATGTTCCCTGTTTCCAGGAGAGAGTTGGCACCAGACACCCGAGATATATGATCCCGGATCGGTTGCCGTGGCGTCTCAGGGCTCGTCCCTCAGCCACTCTGCATGAAATTCAGGTCCGCTCCGAAGAGCGAACTTGTTGCTGTGATGGTATAGAACCGAGCGACTCGACGTCAAGAGGGAATTCATTCACCACGAAGGGCACGAAGGTTCACGAAGAAATCTTGGGGGACGCTAGTTTCGCTTTGCGGTGGAAATGCGGCTTTAATAATTTCGACGGAGAGGCTCTGTGGTGCGAGAATCTTTCGTTCCGTTTTTGGAATTCCGGATGTTGCGGGAGTATCCCCCCTCCCCCCAGGTCTAGTGAAATCATCGACTTACGAGGAGATGACAGACAAAATCTTCTGCTACAGCGAGTTAGGGGCAAAATCTTGCGGACAAAGGAGTTAACTCATTCCGGCTTTGTCCATCCCCTGCTGCTTTCGCCTTGGCAATGATCTGCTTTTCGATTACGGGGCACAAGGTCAGATGTCACAATCTCGGCCGCTTTGCCTGTTGGAAAAAACCTGAAATCGAAGCTGCCGTAAGACTCCAGCATTAAGCGATGTGCCGCGCGAAGTTGACATCGAAAGGATGCACCCAGCTTGTTCTCAGTTCCCTTTCAAGTCGCTCCTGATATCACCTTCGGCGGGGAAACACGTGGAGTCCCCCTCCCACAGGTGGGTCATATCTCCGACTATTAAGGAGGCTTCGGTGGCATTACAGACCCTCAGGATCGCAAGTCGCGTATTATCTCGCAGTCTTCTGTTTACTTTGACTGCTGTTGTCACCATCGCGCTTGGCATCGGCGCGAGCACGGCTATCTTCAGTGTCGCGAATGCAGTTCTGTTGCAACCTCTCGCATATAAAGACGCAGACCGATTGATGTTTGCGGGAATGGAACTTCGGCAGCGGCATGTGCGCGACCTTTCATTTTCGAATGCTGACTTCATCGATATGCGCGATGGGACCAAAAGTGCATTCGAGGATTACGCCGGTGTTTTCACGTTTCGTCAAATTGTGCTGCATGACGACGGGACGCCGGAAGAAGCGAAATTGGCGATCGCCACCACGAACTTTTTTCGGATGCTGGGCGGGAAAGTTCTGATCGGACGCGACTTTCAAGATGAAGATGGCGCACCGCAGCCCGCGGCTGCGCCGGGAACTCCGCAGGCAGCGCAAAAGCCGGCGATGGTCGTGCTCAGCTATGAATACTTTCAGCGCCGGTTTGGCGCGAATGCCGCGATTCTGGGACACACGATACGCGCGACGGCGGGGCCCAGCATGGTCGTGGTAGGAGTGGTCGCTCGAATTTCCGGCTGTATTTTCCGCCTGAGGCAGGCGAGGAATCCACGCCAGATATATGGATCGCAAATCGTCTGGATTACGATCCGGCGAACCGGGTGGCGTTTTCGATTCGCGGGATCGGAAAGTTGAGACCGGGAGTTACGCTGGAGCAAGGACGGGACGCGGTGGAGAAGGTTGCCGCTCAGGCAAGAAACGATTTTTTGATCTCCGGAACAGTCGGATACCACATCGGGCTTGAACCGCTGCGGCAGCACATGGTTTCGAAAGCGCAGCCAGCGATCCTGGCGCTGATGGGTGCGGCGATTTTCCTGCTGCTCATTGCTTGCGCCAATGTGGCGAATCTTCTGCTGGTCCGGGCGTCGCAGCGGGAGCGCGAACTAGCGGTGCGGGCGGCGCTCGGGGGAAATCGCTGGCGATTGCTGATTCCACTTCTCACTGAAGCTGGGCTGCTCGCGTTTGTGGGCGCGCTCGGAGGTTTGGGTCTGGCCTGGATGGGCATACGCGTTCTTCGGGTTGTCGCTCCCGAGGATTTGCCGCGCCTGGAGACAATCCGAATCAGCACCGAGGTTCTTGGCTTCACTGCCCTCGCGTGCCTCGCCGCGATCGCAATTTTTGGAATGCTGCCAGCCTGGTGGGCGTCGAGGCCGGGAGTGGCGAATCTATTGCGCGGCAGCGGTCGAAATGCAGGGCTCGTTGGCGACGGCGCATTGCGCAACGGAGTGGTCATGGCGGAAGTCACACTCTCGTTCGTGCTGCTGGTGGGATCGGGATTAATGTTCCGTAGCTTTTTCGAACTGCAACGTATCGATCCCGGATTCGATCCTCACCGTCTGTTGACCTTTCAAGTCGCGGGAACTCTGCAGAACGCGGACGCACCGGAAAAGCTTGCGGTCTTCATTCGCGGAGTACAGGATCGGCTGCGCGCGATTCCCGGAGTGGAAAGTGTGACAGCAGCGAGTCCGCTGCCTTTGGCAGCTGGATTCTTTCCAATCCGGTGGGGAACGGAAGAGGCACTCACGGACGCGAGCAAGTTCCAGGCGACGGATGATCAGATTCTGCTTCCGGGATATTTCGAGACGATGCACGTCCCGCTGCTGGAGGGAGGCACATTCACTGACGACGATAATCTGCCCGGACGCAATTTCGTGGTGATTGACAACATTCTGGCAAGGAAGGCGTTCCACGGGCAATCGGCGGTGGGGAGGCGCATTCTTGTCCGCGTCCGTACGCCGCAGCCAGAATGGGTGCAGGTGATCGGGGTCGTGGCGTACCAGCATGAAACGTCGTTGACGGAAGTGGGTCGGGAGCAGACTTATTTCATGGATGGTTTCGTGGGGTCGGGCGAACCAACTTCTGGGCGATTCGAACTCGGAATGATCCGGCGAGCTACGGGAACGTCGTCAGCGCTGCCATCAGGGAAGTGGATCCGCAAGTTCTGGTGAATGAGCTGCAGACCGGGGATGCTCTCATCGAGAAGGCGCAGGCCGGAACGCGGTTTTCATTACTGCTGATTGGTATTTGCAACGATCGCCGGCGTGCTGGCCGGAGTCGGTTTGTACGGCGTGCTGGCGACCACGGTGCGACACCGCGGAGATTGGCGTACGCATGGCACTGGGAGCCGAACCGGGGAGAGTGTTCCAACTTGTGGTTGCCCAGGGATTCCGTCTCAGTGCGATTGGAGTGGCGTGCGGGCTGATCGCCGCGCTTGGACTGACTCGACTTATGAAGGCGATGCTGGTGGGGGTGCGGGCCACGGACCCAGCGACGTTCGGTGCGATGGTGATACTGTTCCTGCTGATCGCAGCGGTGTCATCGTGGATACCGGCGCGGCGAGCCGCGGCGCTGGATCCGGCGAGGGCGCTGAGAGAAGAGTAGGGGCGGTCTCATAAAACGGGCTGGTGCGGGAGATCGTGTCGTCCCTACGGGACTCGTGCGTTGAATGCAAACTTACCCGGCACTTCCGGGCCGGGCGTTCACATACCGCCGCTTCGCGGCTGGACTATCAGTTCGTCTAGTCTGTCGCTTCCTTAGTTAGTCCAGTCTGTCGCTTCACCTAAGCATGGAGATGTTCTCAGTCATTTTGCTGAACCGACCTTGGAAGCGGCCTGCGATTCCTGCAAAGGTGTACAATTTTTCGCACTCGGCAGAGGGTCTCTGGGGGCACAAACGAATCGCTCGCGAGGAACAAGAATGAAGGCACTGCTGCGGACATCCGCGTTCGTATTGATGATTTTGGTCTCTCTGATCTGCAATTTCTCTTTCGCCCAACAATCCCAGTCTACGAAACCGGCCGCACCGCGAAGACAAGCGGCGACACCACCCGCGCAGACGCCCGCCGAAACCACGCCAAAACCGGAGACACCTCCGGAGCAGAAGCCCGCGATCCGCGAAGCTCCGGCGGACAAAGAGAAAGACAAAGAAGAGCGCTACGACATGACCGAAGTCCCGCCGGTGATTACGCATCACCAAATCACGGTCGACGGGAAGCCGCTCACGTACACAGCGACGGCAGGACGGCTGCCGATCAAGCGCGGCGACGGCAAGATTGAAGCAGAGATGTTTTATGTCGCGTACACGCTGGATGCGCAGGATGCGGCGAAGCGGCCTCTGACCTTCGCGTTTAATGGCGGGCCTGGGTCGGCATCGATCTGGCTGCACATGGGGGCGCTGGGTCCGCGCAAAGTCGTGTTGCAGGCGGACGGATTCATGCCTCCGGCACCGTATCGCATCCAAGACAATCCTTACACTTTGCTCGACAAAAGCGACCTAGTCCTGATCGACGCGATTGGCACGGGCTTCAGCCGGGCCGCCGACCAGGAGATGTTCAAGAAATTCTGGGGTGTGAAAGGAGACATCGAATCCTTCAGCGAATTTATACGGCTCTACATCAGCCGCAACGAGCGCTGGTCGTCTCCGCTGTTCATCCTTGGAGAAAGCTACGGGACGACTCGCGCCGCCGGGATCGCTGGATATCTGGCCGACCGCGGCATCTCGTTCAACGGCATCACGCTGTTGTCGACCGTCCTGAATTTCGAAACGCTGGAAGACAATCCTACAAACGACCAGCCTTATATGTTTTTGATTCCGTCGTTCACGATGATCGCCGGGTATCACCACCGGCTGGCGCCTGATTTCGCGCAGGACATGAATCGGGCGCGCCAGCAAGCGGAGCAATGGGCATCGACAGAGTATGAGCACGCGCTCGACAAGGGGGACTCGCTCACGCCGCAGGAGCGACAAAATATCATCGACCAGCTCGCGCACTTTACTGGATTGAGCAAGGAAGTTATCGATGAGGCAAATCTCCGCGTCAATGTGCAGAAGTTCACGCACTATCTGCTGATCGATCAGAAGCTGCGCGTGGGGCGGCTTGACGGACGCTACACGGGGCCTGATCCCAACGGACTACTCGACACGCCGTTCTACGATCCCACAGGCTCAGCGACACAGCCACCGTTCACCTCGGTGTTCAATAACTATCTGCGCACCGAACTGGGATACAAGGTCGACATGCCGTACAACGTGCGGGCGCCGAGAGGCGGGCCGGGCGGTGATACGTGGGATTGGGGGTCGGCGATTCAGGGATTTCCCGACACGGCGTCAGCCATCCGACAGGCGATCGTGAAGAATCCATATCTGAAGATTCTGGTGATGGAAGGTTATTACGACCTGGCAACGCCGTACTACGCGGCGAACTACACCGTCGATCACCTCAACCTGCCGCAGAAATATCGGGACAACATTTCATTTGCGACCTTTGATGCCGGGCATATGGTGTATCTGCCAACTGAAGGCCTGAAGAAGATGAAGGCGGATCAGGCCGCATTTATGGAAAAGGCCGGGCCGCAGTAGCTGAAATCAGGAGGCATTCATGCGAGCCACAGGTTGCTGTGAGTGGGTCATCGTCTGCATTGTGATGTTCTCGGGAATAGCGGCACGAGCGCAAGACGGATGCGAGCGTCTAAGTGGGGCGAAAATTCAGAACACCACCATTACTCTCGCGGAGACAGTTGCGGCGGGAACCTTCAATGGGCCTCCGGCGCCGTTCAGCGGAGTCGACATCACCGCGCTGTACAAGAGTCTTCCGGCATTCTGCCGCGTTGTCGCAGAGGCCAAGCCGACTTCTGACTCCGACATCAAGCTCGAAGTCTGGCTTCCTGTCTCCGACTGGAACGGGAAGCTGCAGGGGATCGGCAATGGAGGGTTCGCGGGACTGATCGACAGCATGCAACTCGCCAACTCTGTGAAGAGCGGATACGCCGCGACGGCGACCGACGCGGGCCATACCGGATCACCGATCGATGCGACCTGGGCAATCGGACATCCGGAGAAGGTCGTCGACTTCGGCCATCGCGGGATTCACGAAATGACGCGCGTGGCCAAGGCGTTGATCCAGGCCTACTATGCGAAGGCTCCGCAGCGCTCGTACTTTGCAGGATGTTCGGACGGCGGGCGTGAGGCGCTGATGGAGGCGCAACGATATCCCGAGGACTATGACGGGATTCTGGCGGGCGCACCGGCGAACAATTGGACTCCCTTGCTCGCAACGGCGGCCTACGATACGCAGGCCCTGACCCTGGATCCGGCGAGCTTCATTCCTCAGGCGAAGATTCCTACGATTGCCGCGGCAGTGAATGCAGCGTGCGACGAAGCCGACGGGGTGCGCGACGGAATTCTGAATGATCCCCGGCAATGTCACTTCGATCCGGCGACGATCCAGTGCAAGGCGGAAGGTTCCGAGAAATGCCTGACCGCTGCGCAAGTCACGGCGCTGAAGAAGCTCTATGCGGGAACACTCGATTCCAAGGGGCACGTGGTCTATCCCGGGTATCTGCCGGGAGCCGAGGAGGGGCAAGGCGGCTGGGGACTGTGGATCACGGGCCCAGCTCCGGCCAAGAGTCTCATGGCATTTTTTGGTAACGGATTTTTCTCCGGCTTTGTTTATGAGAAGCCGGACTGGGATTACAAGACGTTCAAAGTAGACTCGGATTTGAAAGCTGCCAGCGAAAAAACTGCTCAGGCGTTGAACGCCACCGATGCGGATTTGAAACCGTTCAAAGCTCGCGGCGGAAAATTGATTGTGTATCACGGCTGGAATGATCCGGCGATCACGGCGCTGAACACGATCAATTACTACGACAGCGTGATCAAGAAGATGGGGCAAAAGGATGTGGACTCATTTGTGCGAGTCTATATGGCGCCGGGCGTACAGCACTGCGGCGGCGGGCCTGGGGCGGATTCGTTCGGGGCGGTCGGTGATCTGAAGTTCGACGACCCGCAGCACAGTCTAGACGCGTCGTTGGAACAGTGGGTCGAGAAAGGAACGGCGCCTTCGACCGTGATTGCTTCGAAGTTTGAGGGGCAAGACCGCACGCATGCGAAGATGACGCGGCCGCTGTGCCCGTATCCACAGGCTGCGAAGTACAAAGGGAGCGGGGATACCAATGATGCCGCGAACTTTGTATGCCAGAAGTGAGTCAAGGGCATTCACCTCAAAGAACACGAAGTTTCACGAAGGATTCTCAGTTCAGAGTGTTTCCTTCGTGTACCTTCGTGCCCTTTGTGGTTCAAGGTTTTACCGGCTGTACTGATTCTTCTTCTTGTCCTCGTGGCGCTCGATGCCTAGTTGGATGAGGCGGTCAATCAGGTCGGGATATTCCAGGCCCGATGCCGTCCACAGCTTGGGATACATACTGATGGCGGTGAAGCCTGGCATCGTATTGATCTCGTTCAGGTAAATCTTCCGCGTTTTGGGATCCATCAGGAAATCGACGCGCGCTAAGCCCGAGCAGTCCACCGCTTTAAAGGCCTTCACGGCCAACTCCTGGACTTTCTTCGCCTCGGCTTTCGTCAGCTTGGCGGGGATGATCAGCTGCGAGCCTTCGTCAAGGTACTTCGCGTTGTAATCGTAGAACTCTTTCACCGGAACGATTTCTCCCGGCACCGACGCCGCAGCTTCGTCGTTGCCAAGCACGGAGCACTCGATTTCGCGCGCCTTCTCTTTGTTGCCTCCGACACCCTGCTCGATGACGATCTTGCGATCGAACTTTGCGGCTTCCTCGATCGCCGGCCCGAGTTCCCTCTTGTTATGAGCTTTGCTGATGCCGACCGATGATCCGAGGTTCGCCGGCTTCACGAATACCGGGTACTTCAATTTTGCGACGCGCTTCTCCACTTTCTTCGAGTCTTTTGCCCAATCGCTGCGCAGGATGGTGACGTGCTTCACGATGGGCAGTCCGGCGGCAATGAACAGAGATTTCATGATGTCTTTGTCCATGCCGGCGGCAGAGCCGAGGACGCCAGCGCCGACGTAGGGAATATCCGCGAGTTCAAGCAAACCCTGAATTGTGCCGTCCTCGCCAAACGTGCCGTGGAGTACGGGAAAGATCACATCGACGTTGATGGCGCGATCGGCTGCGCGGCGCATGGGGGAGGAATCCGTCTGGAATGGCACCAGGCCACTCTGGCGATGGATTGGCTCGGGAGGCACCACGACCGCCTCGCCGCGGGCGAGAACGGCCGCCGGTTGCGTGATATCTGGATCACCAGCGCGGAGGTGGCGCGGCTCAAGCATGAGCTTGCCCGTGAGCAGATTCTCGGCGTGCTCGGCGGTGAGCCAGCGGCCATCCTTGGTGATGCCGATGGGCACGACTTCATACTTCTCTCGATCGATTGCGTTGAGAACGGACGCGGCAGAGAGCAGAGAGACTTCGTGTTCGCCGCTGCGCCCGCCGAAAAGAACTCCAACTCGAAGCTTTTCCATGACGACTTAGTGTGGACGGAGGGATCGCTGCGCGTCAATCGCAGGTATGGTTCGGGTAGAACATCAGCCAGGGATCGCACGGATTTTCACGGATAATTCTTTTCCCTTTGTTGACCGGTGTGAATCCGCGTAGATCCGTGGCAAGAGAAGTTGCATAGCTACAAAATCTTCTTTCCGAAAGCTGACAGCGCCAACTCTACCGCCAGATCCGCGGTCTGGTTGTGCTCGTCGATCACGGGATTCACCTCGACGATTTCAAAGCTGAGCATACGGCCGTGATCGGCGATGATCTCCATCGCAAGATGAGCTTCGCGATAGGTCGCGCCGCCGCGTACCGGCGTGCCCACGCCGGGCGCGTCTTCGGGATCGACCCAATCCATGTCGAGCGAGATGTGATATCCGGCGGTCCCGCGGCCCGCTAACCGGAGAGCCTCTTCCATCACGGTGCGCATGCCGCGTTCGTCGATGTCACGCATGGTGAAGACGCCGATCCCGGCCTTGCGGACGTTTTCTTTCTCGACTGCATCAATGTCGCGTACGCCGACGAGCACACAATTTTCGGGCTTCACCTTCGGAGAGAAGTCAAAGATGTTCGCTAAATCTCCAGACCAGAGCCCCATCAAAGCCGCCAGCGGCATGCCGTGCACGTTGCCGCTGGGGGATGAATCGGGCGTGTTGATGTCGGTGTGAGCATCGATCCAGATTAATCCGATGCGCTGGTTCTGCCTGCGATAGAACTCGGCCACACCGGAAACGGTGCCGGCCGCCATGGAATGGTCGCCACCTAGCGCGAGCGGAACCTTGCCGGCTTCTAGCGTTTTCAAAACAAGCTCGGCATGCTTGGTACAAGTGACCGTGATCTCTTTTAAGTACTTCGCATTTGCGGCGCCTTCTTTCTTCTGCTCGGGGATCGCGACCGGCACGTTGCCGCCATCTTCGACCTCATGGCCGATGGCTTCGAGGCGAGCTTCCAGGCCCGCCACGCGCACCGCCGAGGGACCCATGTCCACGCCGCGGCGCGATTGCCCGAGGTCGAGCGGAACTCCGATGACGCGAATCTTACGGCCGGAGATGTTCGTGGAGCTTGCTGTCGTGGTCGTCATAGAGTCTTACTATTTCCCCAAGCCGTCGGGCAGGCCTTTATAGTAGCGGAATCCTTCGACTGGTTTGCCGTCTTTCATCCGGACATGACTGCGACTGTCGTCCTTCACCTGCTTCAGTTCCGCGTCCGATAGATTCGCCTTGTAATTCTTCCATCCCGGACCGTATTGGCTGACATACTTGGCGAAGGCATTTACTTTCTTCTCCACGAACTCGCTGATGTCGACCCAGGTGTTCTCATCGTCGTGATCGTAGTCGTTGTAGAAGAGGTACTCAGGAATCATGTGCTCCTTCAGGCCCTCTTGCGTGATCTGGCCTTCGAAGAGCAACCGCCACATCGCCGCACGGGCAGCGTCTGCCGCCAGGTAGGAGGCGGCGCGGTGATCGGACTTGTGCCATCGCTGATAATTCTTACCTGGGTCCCATGACATGAGCACTGTAGGGCGTAGCTTCCGGATCCAGCGCACGAGATTCTGCACGACGGCCTTACGATCTTCAAACTCCAGTAGGCCGTCGTCGTAACCCAGATTGATGTAGTGGTCGGCAGGAATGCCCAACTCCTCCAAGGCTGCCAGCTCCTCGTGGCGGCGGATCTCCGCTAATTGAGTCCGGGACAAGTTGGGGTCCTGCGTCCCCACATTTCCCGTCGTGAGCGTTAAAACGTAAACCTGGTTTCCGTGCGCCTGCAGTAAAGCGAGGGTGCCGTGCGAATTTGCATCGTCGTCGGCATGCGCGCCGATCAGCATGATGGTTTTCCCAGACCACTTTTCAACCGGGACATCGGGTGCTTGCTCGGGACGTTGAGCCAGGGCCGGCAGCGACAATACCAATGACAATACGAGAAGTCTCTTCATGGAGATCCTCCCACGGGGAGTGAGCATTTATGGATACAGCCGGTGCAACATGCGGGGAAATGGAATCGTTTCGCGCACGTGCTCCAGGCCACAGATCCAGGCTACGGCGCGCTCGATGCCCATGCCGAAACCGCCGTGGGGCACACTGCCGAACTTGCGCAGGTCGAGATACCACTTGAACGCTTCTTCCGGCAGCCCGTGCTCGTGAATGCGCTGTAGAAGCAATTCGTGCGATGCCATACGCTGCGAGCCACCGATGATCTCGCCGTATCCCTCGGGCGCGAGCACATCGACACACAGCGCCAGTTCCGGTCGCTGCGGATCAGGCTCCATGTAAAACGCCTTCACCTTCGCGGGATAGCGATGGACCATTACCGGCTTGTCGAATTGCGCCGAGAGATAGGTCTCGTCGGGAGAGCCGAGGTCGCCGCCCCACTCGAATTTCGTTTCGAGCGTGCCTTTGGCGTGGCCTTCCTGCAGGTTCTTCACGGCATCGTCGTAGCTGATTCGCGGAAATGGGGGCTCGATCTTTTCCAGCTTGGATATGTCGCGGCCAATAGTCTGCAAGTCGGCGCGACGGCGTTCCAGACATCGCTTCACGATGAAGCTGATGAGGCCCTCGGCAATATCCATCACGTCGTCTAGAGTCGCGTAGGCCACTTCCGGTTCCACCATCCAGAATTCGGTGAGATGGCGGCGAGTCTTTGACTTCTCGGCGCGAAAAGTGGGGCCGAAGGAATACACCTTGCCCAGCGCCATGGCCATCGCCTCGGCATAGAGCTGTCCCGACTGCGTCAGATACGCCTGATCATCGAAATAGTCAACCGGGAAAAGCGTTGTCGTGCCCTCGCAAGCTGCAGGAGTAATGATGGGCGGATCGGTGAGCGTGAATCCGTGCTCGTCGAAGTAGTCCCGGGCCGCTTTGATGATCTCCGCCCTCACCCGCAGGATCGCCGCCTGACGCTGCGAGCGCACCCACAGGTGGCGGTGTTCCATCAGGAAGTCGGTGCCGTGCTCCTTGGGCGTAATGGGATAAGGATCCGATTCCGGCACCCGCTGTACGACCTGCACATTCGCGACATCGAGTTCGTATCCGCCGGGCGCACGCTTGTCGGCGCGCACTTTGCCCTCGACGATGACGCTCGATTCCTGCGTCAACGTCTTGATTGCTTCGAACACTTCCGGGCTGACGGCATTCTTGGGGACGACACCCTGAATCACTCCCGATCCGTCGCGAAATTGCGGGAAAAGCAGCTTCCCGCTTTCGCGCAGGTTATAGAGCCAGCCGCGGATGGTGACCGTCTGGCCATCGTGCTTGCCGATTTCAGAAATTGTGCTAACGGGTGAAGACATGGGAATTTAGCAATTGGGTAATTTGGTAATTGAATAATTTCAAGAGCTCGCCTTCGGCGCCTAAAGGCGCACCATAGCGGCGTTTGTTGCGGCGCGGCTTAAGCGAGTGCGCGAGAACTCCTCTTTCGCCCCGTTGGGGCGGGATCATTTCCCACTTGTACCCACGGCTTACGCCGTAGGCTGTATTCTTTCGCCGTTTCGCGGCTGGAAACCCCTGCCTTATTGCACGCTGAATCTGCAAAGCGAGATCTCACGCACACACTTAAACCGCGCCCTTTCAAAAAAGACACCAGAGAAACACCAGGTCGAAAACCGTGTCAGCCCCGGAGCAGATTTCAAAATTACTCAATTACCAAATTCCACAATTACTCAATTACGCAGTTTCCAGCTTGTCGAACGTCTCCCCTAATTTCTCGAAAGCATTTACTTTTTCATTTTCTCCAAGTTCCAGGAGCAGAGGCGGCCGTTGGGGAGCGGAGCGCAGCAACTCGACGGCTTCTTTCCAATCGATGGTTCCCTGCCCGGGCCACAAATGAAGATCCTTGTCCTTATCGTTGTCGTGCACGTGCGTGGAGCAGATCTGGTTGCGCAGGATCTCGAAGGACTCGCGCACCGAGCTCATCATGTGCGCGTGCCCGAAATCGAAGCAGATGCCGACGTCATCGAAATGCGCGTTGTGAATCATTTCCACCAACTTGTCGGGAGTGGAAAGCTCGTTGGGAATGTTCTCGAGCAGAATCTTCACGCCCAACGGTTTGGCGAATGCCCGCAAATGTTCAATCGATGTCATGGCCGCTTCAAACTTCTTTTCGCTGAAACTCTCATTCGGCGTGCCCAGATGCTGCACGAGAAAACGAAACGGAATCTGCTCAGCGATTTCGAGCGCGCGCTTGATCTCGTCCATGGCTTCAACACGGGCGGCACGGTCGGTAGACGCCACGTTCATGGGAGGCGCGCCGGCGCGTCCCCACTCGTAATCGGCGTAGAGCGGCGAATGCACGGAGTTGAGCGGAACGCCGCTTCCCCGGAACCACTCGGCGATTTCCTTCACGTGCTGCTTGCGGTTGGCGTAGTCGAGATGCTGGCGTGCGGCAAAGATCTCGATGGCCTGCACACCGCTGCGAGTCAGCCCGTCGAGGATGCCGGGATGCAGGCGCTCTTTTACGAATAAATAGGTTGAGACGGCTCTCTGCATAAGCGTAGTCAGTATTGCAGATTGATGCTCTCAGATTTCAGAATTAGCCTTGGTACGAGTTATTTTCAATCTGCAATCTGAAATCTGCAATCTTCGATCCTGTTCAGTATCCCACGGCCTTGCCATGGCTGTTGCGACCATCGGTTGCGCCGAGGCGTTCCCCTGTCTTTTCATCGATCGCAATGCACTCGGCGTCGCTCCAGTACGGGGACACGTCCTGTCCGTCGTGCAGCCCAACCTGGACTTTGTATCCCATTTTTCCCAGCGTATTTACTGTGTCGGGGGAGAACCATTTCTCGACATTCACGACATCGGGCAACCACTGGTTGTGAAATCGCGGCGCATTCACCGCTTCCTGCAAATTCATTCCGTAATCGACCACGCCCATCAACACGTTCGCAACGGTGGTGATGATCTTCGAACTTCCGGGAGAGCCCAACACCATCACTGTCTTTCCATTGTGGACGACAATCGTGGGCGTCATGGATGACAAGGGACGTTTGCCCGGCCCGATTTCATTGGCCGTGCCCTGAATCAGCCCGTCGGCATTCGGAACTCCGGGCTTTGAAGAGAAATCATCCATCTCATCGTTCAGCAGGAATCCCAGGCCGTCAGCGGTCACCCGCGATCCAAACCAGTCGTTGATGGTGGTGGTCACCGAAACTGCATTGCCTTCCGCGTCGACCACCGAGTAATGAGTCGTGTAGTTCGATTCGCGCCGCGGAACTTCCAGCGGATGCGCCTCAGCATACTGCTCCAACTCGCTGAAAATCGCCGGCCGCTTTAACTCTTTGCTAGCAGTGACGTGTTCTGGATCGATCGACTCCCGCCATGCCGCCGCGTATCGCTTGTCCAGAAGCTGCGCCACTGGAATCTTGGAGAAGTCCGGATCTCCCATAAACTCCGCCCGATCGAAGAATGCGCGCCGGAATCCCTCCACGGTGAAGTGGATCGACTGCGCCGACCGGTTCTGCATCTTCGCCAGATCGTAGCCTTCCAGAATATTCAGCGATTCGATCAGCACGGTTCCGCCGGAAGACGGCGGTGGGGCGCTGATCACGTCATAGCCGCGATAACTGCCATGCACCGGCTCGCGTTCTTTCACTTCATAATGGGCCAGGTCTTCGACTGTGATCAGGCCTCCGCCCTTTTGCACAGCGGCCGCCAGTTCGCGCGCCAATGCTCCGTGATAGAAATCGTCGGGATTCTCTGAGATTCGCTCCAGGGTACGCGCAAGGTCGGGCTGGCGGAAAATTTCTCCAGATTTGTAGTAGTCGCCGTTTCGCTGGAAGACCCGGCGCGATTCCGGAAACTTCGCCAAGTATGAATCGTGAAGATCGTGAGCCTCGTCCCAAGTCAGGGCGAATCCATCTCGCGCGAGCTTGATCGCGGGCGCCATGACCTGCTTCAGCGTGAGCTTGCCGAATTTCTTCTCGGCGGTGACCATCCCGGCCACCGATCCCGGCACGCCAATCGCTTTATAGCCGTATTCGCTGGCACCTTCGATCACGTTGCCCTGCGGGTCGAGATACATGTCCCGGGTCGCCGACGCCGGAGCCTTCTCACGATAATCGAGGAAGTGAGCCTTGCCGTCGGCCATGCGGATCAGCATGAATCCACCGCCCCCGATATTGCCCGCCGGAGAATGTACGACGGCGAGGGCAAACCCGGTAGCCACGGCCGCATCGACGGCATTCCCGCCCGCTTGCAGAATCTCAACCCCGGCTTGCGACGCCAGTTCCTGCACGCTCACCACCATCGCATGTTGTGCGTGCACCGGGCGTGTTGCCGTGAAGGCGGAAGACGCCAGAGCCAGGATCGTCAGTAGCAACCGAATCAGCAGTTTACGCGGAGATCGCATGCCAGGTTGAGGGTAGCCTTGTCAGAGGAGACTCTTGAGGCTAGCCGAGCGAAGCGGGCAGAGTCAAATGATTCAACGCAAGCCGCGCGGAAACGGGCCGATCTGGCCAGGGCTCTCCTTTATCTCTTTTTCGATCGTTTTTGCGGCCTTGTCCGGGATTTGACAACCTTCTTCTTCGTATTCTTCGGCGTCTTCGGGGCATTTGCTGCCACCATGGAATAAGACTGGCCGATCAGTTCCCTGGTTTCGGCGGCGGCAAGCGCATCCAGACGATCCACCATGACCCATTTGTAGCGGCCCACGTACGGTGCTGGATGGATGTCCTCCCGTTCAACCAGTTCGGCGAATACATCCGGGGCGCACTTGAAGCAGAGGCGGGGATTGTCCAGGCCCACTATGGCGAAGATCTTTCCGCGGATTTTGAAACATAAATCATCTCCCCACTGCAGATTTTCGGTGGCATCGGGAAAGCCCAGACAATGCTTGCGGATTTCGTCTACATTCATGGCATCCTCTCGCCAACTGGATTCCTCAAGAACTCCGGCGGCATTCCGGTCGGTTCGTTTGATAATATTCTTGCCGCTCGCGCAAGGAGGTAGCGTGAATATCCACGGCGTAGCCCCACTGTTGCAAGTCTTCGATATGCCCACAGCGATTCGCTTCTATCGCGACGTGCTGGGATTCACCGTTTGGTCGTCCTCTGAGCCCGGTGACAATTGCAACTGGTGCGGACTTCGGTTGAACGGCGCCGAGGTGATGCTCAACACGGCGTACGAAGCGGACCAGCGCCCGCCTGCTCCCGACCCGACGCGTGTCGCCGCGCATAAGGATACTTGCCTGTTTTTCGGCTGCAAAGATCTCGACGCCGCTTACCGGCACCTGCGCGCCCACGGGGTGAATTTGAATGAACCCAAAGTTGCGCCGTATGGCATGAAGCAGCTGTGGTTCAAAGATCCCGACGGATACGGGCTCTGCTTCCAATGGCCAGCAAACCAGAAGTGGCATGACGAGTGGGAGAAATTCTACGGGATTGAACAGAAGACTGCAGCGTCGTAGCCGAGACGGTAGGGCGAGCGTAGAGAAACGGACGCCGGCCTGCACGCTCCCCTTCGCTTCGCTCTGGGTCGCGGGGCGGACGAAGGCGTCCGCCCCTACACGAATCGACCCATATGCGTGACCAACCTCTGTTTTACTGATGGCCATTCGGGGGCCACGATCGAGTAGCGGACGGAGTCGCGGGGGATAAAGTCCGCCGCCATTCTATGCGAGCGCAAGATGCCCTCGCATTGCGCGCCAATGCGTTCCAGCGCCGCGCGCGAACGCTCGTTTCTGGCGTCGGTGTGAAAGCAGACGCGAAGCACCTGCCAGACTTCGAAGGCGTGGCACAGCATCAATAGTTTGGCCTCGGTATTCGCGGCCGTGCGCACGGCGGATCGCGCCAGCCAGGTGTAACCAATCTCACAGGCATCGGGAACGTGACGGCCATGGGAAGGATGGCCCGCTGGCCAGGCCCAGCGCTCGATGTTCCAGAAACGCGTCGATCCGATCACGATCTCATCTGACAGGCGAACGATGGCGAATGGCACCGCAGTGCCCGCATCCCGCCACGCGAGGGCGGTATCGACGTATGCGGCGGCTTCGTCCTTCCCCTGCGGAACGGGGCTCCAGCGGTAAAGAGATGGATCAGCGGCCGCAGCCGCGGCCAGCCCGCCGACATGCTGAGGCCGCAGCGGCTCCAGCCGGATGTGTTTACCGTGCAAGCTGAAGTCGGAGGTCATCGCTCCTATCGTAGCGCTTCCACGGCAGCGCGGCGTCAAACCCACGCTGGCTTCACTCGCGGGGCTGCCGCCCGGACAGAGTATTAGGGACTCTGCTTGATCAAGGTGACCTTGCTGTATGCCACGCGGAACCCGAGTCGCTCCGCATTGCGCTGCGAGGTGGTCGCTCCTTGCGTGACCACCACCGCGTATTCGCATCCCGCTTCGATTGCCGCCCGCATGCGAGCCTGCAGCAAAGCTGTCTGCAGACCGCGTCCTCGGAAATCGCTGAGCGTGCCCGCTCCACAAAGCGCAAACACCTTGTGCTCAGGAATCACCAGACCAGTGCCGCACGCCACCGGCTTCCCATCGATGATTGCGACGAAGGGAAGTGCGTTCTCCATCTCATACAGCGGGGTGATGAGTCCGCCGAATGCTTCGGGAGCGCCATCGGGAAAGAAGGCACTCTCCACGATGCTTCCCGTGACTTCGGCCTCTTCGACCGGCGAACGACGGATCTCGCAATGGGCTGGAGGAGCCGGAAAGTCTTCCTCCGGATGCAGCTTGCGGTAGAGCACGTTGTTCAGTTCGGCGATCGCGTATCCACGTTCCTTGAATATCTCGAAGGTCTCAGGCCGATGCAGAGGAGTGAGATCGACCTGGGATGGAGCCTTGCGTTCGCGGTAGAACTGCTCGATGCGATCTACGTCGTCTTTCGTGAGCGGCTGGTCGAATCCCACGCCCGTCGCCCTGCCGATAGGAGACCCGAGTCCGGCAAACACCATGTGACCGCCGCAAATCTGTTCCTCCGCCGCACCGATGTCGGGCCTTGTCTGCTTGAATACCCTTGCGTACAGCACCTGCGGCATCTCCTCGCACGATTCCAGACGGCGAGCGAGTGTCTTATCTACGAATTCCATTGGGGATGTCCTCTCTTGAGTTGAAACCGCACCGAGGCTGGAGCGCGCCGCGCACACTTCCACGAGCGTCTCGCTCCACGTTGCAGCTTGCGGAATTAAAGGACGGCGGTCATAGGCAGGTAAGAAGGCTAGCGCGAAGTCTAGAGCTTTTCAAGGTGGCAGGGGAAGGCTTCAACCACTAAGGACACGAAGGATCACGAAGGAGAACCGCCACGCCGAAGCCGGTTTCCTACACCTGCTGCCGCGCTTCGCCCAGCGATACTTCCACGTCCATCTTCTTTTTATTCCGATAAATGGTGACTTTCACCGAATCGCCAGCGCGGTGATTGTTCATCATCTGCGTGAGATCGTCCTGATCCTGGATCTTCTCCCCGTCGATGGCCACAATGAGGTCCCCGCCCAGCATGATGGGAATGTTGCCCAGGTAAGCGCGCTCGCTTCCGGCCTGCAACCCTGCTTGCTCCGCGGAACTACCCGGCACTACCCCGATGATCAATAATCCGAAGTCGACGGGTAATCCGATTTCTTCGGCCAGTTCCGGGCTCACCGGCACCGTGCGCACGCCCAACGCTGGACGCCGCACCCGCCCCAGCGTCATCAGATCGTTGAGGACGGCTTTCGCGGTGTTGATCGGAATGGCAAAACCGATGCCTGCGCTTTGATTGGAGTTCGACAGGATCATCGTGTTGATGCCGATCACCTCGCCGTGCCAATTCATGAGCGGCCCACCGGAATTGCCCGGATTGATCGCAGCGTCGGTCTGGATCGCCTCGTCGATCATGGCCCCGTTCGGTTCGCGCACGGGACGAATCGAACTCACAATGCCGCGAGTCATCGTCCCGGCGAGTCCGAAGGGATTGCCGATGGCAAACACCTTCTGCCCCACCTGCAGGTTGCGCGAGTCGCCCAGCACCGCTGGAATCAGTTCCGGAGCCTTAATCTGAATGACTGCCAGATCGTGCGACGGGTCCGTGCCCACAATAGTCGCCTTGTACTTCTTGCGATTGTGCATGGTGACTTCTACTTGACGGGCATCGGCGATCACGTGGTAGTTGGTAAGAATGTGCCCTTCCTTGTCGATCACAAATCCCGAGCCCTGTCCCTCCTGTGGAACCAGGCCATAGAAGAAGTCAAAGGTCATGGCGCGCGACGTCACGTTCACCACCGACGGGATGTTCTTCTTATAGACGGAGATGTTGTTCTGCTCTTCTCCGTCGAGCGACTCACCGGGAGCCGCCTCGGTAATCTCCACCCGATCAGGCCGGGAGAACCAATCCGAAGAATGCGGTTCACCCGCTGAATTCGAGCGCCACGTGGTGAAGTAGAAAAATGCTCCCGCGATGACCATCGCAAGGATCAAAGGCCGCACAAGTTTCATAGATACCCCAAGTCCGGTGATTCGACTTCTAACCAGCCGAACATTAAACATGAATACGTCATTCAGGAGCCGAAAGGTCCCTAATTAATTCTAAACAATCAGAACGTGTCCGGTATCGCGCACCACGAGAGCGCACTGATTGTTTCGTTTCGTAAACGAGGACCAAACTCACTTCGCGGGATGTATTGCAGGCCTTGTGGCGGATTCGTGAGCGGTTCGAAGTTTCTCCCAGATTTGCCGCACTTGTTCGCTGGTACGTTCCAGCGGGCCGGAGTTGTCGATCACGTAATCGGCGGCTTTGATCTTTTCTTCGTCCGGAAGTTGGGCCGCCATCCGCCGCGCAACCTCCGCTCGCGCGGTTTCAAGGCCAAGCTTCTGGCGCTTCGCGAATCGCTCGACACGCTGCTCCAGGGTGGACGTCACTACGATCAGACGATCAAACCTTTTGGCAGCGCCTGCTTCGATGAGCAAGGCCGCTTCGACAATCGCCACTCCGCCCGGATCCTGCAAGCCGATCGTGTGCATCCACTCCTCCTGGCTGCGAATCACGGCTGGATGAACGATCCGATTGAGGTCCGCGACTCGAACCGGGCCCTTGTCGGATCCGGGAGGACCGAAGGCCGCTTCCGCCAGTTTGCTGCGGTTTACGCTTCCGTCAGGATTGAGGATTTCGCGGCCAAACTCTCGCACCACTTCCTGGTAAACCGGTTCTCCCGGCTGCATCAAGGAGTGTGCGATTCGATCCGCCTCCACCAGGTGTGCGCCCAGCGTCACGAACATCTCGCCAACAACCGACTTCCCCGATGCAATCCCCCCGGTCAGCCCGACTTTCAGCATGGATGTTAGGCTCTCGACAGCTCCTGCACCCGGTTGCCCCGCCGCATCTTCGCGGCCTTCACAGTATTGAACATCAGCATGGCTATTGTGAGCGGGCCGACTCCGCCCGGCACCGGCGTCAGCACTCCTGCAACGTCCGCCACTTCTGGATGCACGTCGCCAATCAAAATCGATCCCTTCTGGCGGAACGTCTCTTCCCGCTTTGCGTTCCCCGCGAAGAAGCGATGAAACTCCGCGGGATCGGTCAGCGTATTCATGCCGACGTCAATCACTGCGGCTCCCGGTTTCACGAAATCCCGCGTGATCATCCCCGCCCTGCCGATGGCAGCCACGAGAATGTCGGCCCGTCGGCATACGCCCGGCAGATCGTGCGTCTTCGAATGGCAAATCGTCACGGTCGCGTTGGCGTTGGTCAGCAGCATGGCGGCGGGCTTGCCCACAATGTCACTGCGCCCGACCACCACCGCCTCACGCCCGGCAATCGAAATGTTGCTTCGCTTCAGAATCTCCATCACCCCGGCGGGAGTACAGGGCACCAGCCCCGGCCGCTGCGTTGATAGGAATCCGACATTCATGGGATGGAATCCATCCACGTCCTTGGCCGGATCCACCGCCAGCAACACTTTCTTGGAATCCACCTGCGGCGGCAAAGGCAGCTGTACCAGGATGCCGTCGATCTCGTCGCGCCGGTTCAAATCTTCGATCAACTTGAGCAGTTCGGCGGTGGTAATCGATTCCGGCGGAGTCAGCTTCTCGCTGTAAACACCGACCTCCTCGGAGGCTTTCACCTTCCCCCGCACGTAGATCTCCGACGCGGGATTGTGTCCAACCAGCACCACCGCCAACCCGGGGCGAACTCCGGCAGCCGACATGGTCCTGACTTCGGCTGCAACTTCGGTGCGAATGTCTTGGGCGATCTTGGTTCCGTCGAGGATGAGAGCAGACATGATTAGGCTTCTGGATAAATCTTACACCGGCGAATGGTAGGACCTTCAGGGGTCAGGGGTCAGGGGGCAGAGGTCAGAGGTCGGGGATCGGCCGCCAGCAGTGAGTATAGACCGGCATGGGGAAGTCTGAGGGCCGAGGTGGGAGGTCTGAAGTCGGAAGGTCCGACACCGGTGTGGTCTTGCGACCTAGCCCCTGACCCCTAACCCCTGACCCCTGATTCCGGTGATCCCCTCACCTCCCCCTATGAGCCTCGTCATACGTCTTGTTCCATCGCCTGTCGTACAATGCCGAGTCATGATTGCCAAAGAACTCCTGGAAATGCTGGTTTGTCCAGCCTGCAAGCGGCCACTCGAGTACCGACAAAGCCCGGAAAGCCTCAAGTGCACGCAGTGCTACCGGGTCTACGCCGTGAAGGACGATATCCCCATCATGCTGGTCGATGAGGCTACGATCGAGCCTTAAGTGGTGGCGATGGCAGTTGCCGGCTGAACTCCCGCGGTTCCAGGAAAGGAGGCTCGGACGTGGCTGCGCAATCTTTTTACTGCATTTAATGTCATAAGAAATATCCGACGCACCAGAAGCTGTTCGACACACTGTACAACTTCTCCAGAACCGCACCAGGCGAATGCCCCGCCTGTGGTGGCGCTCGCGACCTTCACGTTAGTCTCGACTTTCAGCTGGGCGCTGGTGATACCGATTACAAAGTCGCCTCTACCCTGCTGCCCGAGAGGCTGGAAACCAACGAAGGCAAACAGTTCTGCTGGATGCCGTATTGGCACGTCACGGGCAACGAAGCCCGATACGGTCAGCACGCCGTCTGCCTGGAACAAAGGCAGTTCGAAAGCCTGATGGCGCAGGCGCAGGAGAAGCTTCTGGAACCGGTGTAGGTTCGCCCATTCTGTTGACTCTGGGCAACAGACGGCCTGCCTCGAGGCCGTGCGGAACTTGTGCCGTCCGCTAACGCGGACTCGGATTGTTTCACGTGCGCCTTCCCGGCACTGCCGTGCCGGGCTTTCACATCCCGCCGCTACACGGCTGGAGGTCAGGTCTCTCCCCTCTCCCCAGGCGCGTGCATACGGCCGAGTTTCCTGAGAACCTCCACTCGGCCGTCACCTATGATTCCCTTGATTCCGTTCCTGAAGAACTACGGGACCATCAGTAATGCGGTGTTCAGCCTGCCGCCCTCATTCAGGCCTCCACTGGTCCACGCCGGCACGCCGCGCGGACAGTGGATTACCGTGCAATTCCCAAACGCAATGCTCGAGTAGTCGCCGAGGAAATCGTTCGCGCTGGCCGTGATGTGGCTCGCATTCACCTGCAGATTCTTGGCGAAGCTCGCACCGTTGTCCTTCGTATAGGTGGCGAAAATATCCAGGACGTCGGGGTTGGTGGGGCTATGCCGCGAATCGAACCAGCTGATGTTCACATCCCCGCTCAGGTCTGACGAAACCGCGGGCATGAGGCGCTGGCCCGCCGTGGCATCGTTAATGATCAATGGTGCGGTGAATGTCAGTCCGCCCGCCGTTTTCGAACGCACGAACCTGGTCTTCGAATTCGCGCCCGGTTGGTCGGTGTAAGCGTCATAAATGAAACCGGTCTTCGGATTTACCGCGAGAGCCGGAAAACTGTTGCAACGGTAATCCATGCAGAAGGTCAGATTGGTGAATTGCGGGGTCTGCGCCACGGCGGCGCCGAACGACACTCCGCCGTTGGTCGACTTCGCGATCTCGTGCTTGCCGGTGGCGCCAGTCCCGGTGAACAACTCGTACGATACGTAGACCTCTCCCTTAGGGCCTACCGCTACCTGCGATCCCTGAATCGCCCCGTTCTGGCTAGCCGGGTTGATTCGGATCGCCGGCGACCACGTCACCCCGTGATTGGTGGAGCGCGAGAAAAAGATCATGCTGGAAGTTGTCGTGAAGTGCGTCCACGTGGCATAGACGTTGCCCGAGAAGGTGGAACTGCTGTTGTCCACCGCGAGCCAGGGTTTGTCCTCCAACACCGTTGAGGCTTTGAGCGAAGTCCGCACCGGATGGCATCCGGCTTTGCTGAAGCTTGGCCCTGACTTCAGCGTCGCAACGCAGACGTAGTAACCGTCGTTGGTAACGTTGCCTTTCGTGTCTATCTGCAGATACAGGTTCGCAAGGTAGGCATTCCCTAACTTGTCGATCGCAACCACCGGATCGCTGTTGGCCTGCCACCCGTGACCGTCGGCCGTCACCGGAAATCCACTCTGCCGTGGTACGAAGCTTTGTCTCCAAGTTGTACCGCCGTTGTTCGAAAACGCCCACTTGCTGGTGTTGAAACCCCCGTTTAAGGAGAAGTCGCTGATCATGGCCAGCAGATTCAGAAAGTTATTCGGATCGGAGGTGACGTGCTCTTCCGCTTCCGGCGCAGTCGTTGTCGGAACCACAACCGGGGCCACGATGTACGGAGGTTGAGTGAAGGCGGGCGGAAGAACTTCCTGGCCCTGCACCGGAGCGACCGAGGTTCGTCCAGGCTGGGCGATGGAACTGATGTGAGGGACGATCGTTTTCACGATCAGGGGTGAATTCACTGCAGGCTGATCTTGCGCTTGAGCAATTCCGAGGGCGCCGGAGAATGTCAGCGTCAGGAGGGCAAGGGTTGAGCGTAGGATCGATCGATTCACGGGGAGTCTCCCTTCGGGCGTGTACTGTGACCACGCGCTCGAAACGGCGCCGCATGCTGGTGGTAACAAAGGGCTTCCGGGTGGAAAAATGCGGCTTTCCCTGTTTCGCGCCCTCTTTGTCACTGTATCAATAAATGTGGGTGATTTGTCACAGGGAAGTAAAGACACCGCTAGACAGCGGGTCGACGCTGTTTGGCGGACCGCTACCACCCTCCACGGTTAAACCGGGATGCCCTGGCACCACCACCCTGCTGAATCTCGGCCATCCCAAATCGACACATTGTGTCAGTTTCGAGATTACAGGTGAGTACGAAGGGCATCCCTACGCCGCCTGAAGGCCTACAGCGTTTCCCGCAACTTCCGATATTCACAAGGGTTAGTAGAACTAGATGGGTTTGGGGAGCATATCCACAAGTGCAGGGGATTTACGGCATACCAATTGCATGCAACTTCAACAGGTGCCGATGAGTCTAATCAGGCAAAGGTCGAAATCGGAGGTGATGACGGCCATGATGAGCGAGAAAATGGTGGGTAACGACAAAGACAGGTTCACGATGACGGAGCTGGCAGCGCTGCGGAACGACTTGATCCAGGGTGGTATGGTCGATTCCTACGAGGCCGCCGAATTACTTCGCGTGTTCCTGATGGGCCGTGGCTATGGGGTTTCTCCCACGGCAGCACTCGACGCAGCGGGACGCGTCGAAATGGCCGGTTGTGCAATCCCAGTCCTCCAGCACGAGTTGGAGAACCTGGCGATGGTGATGTAACGCAGGTTCCAGGGTTCTGCTTTCGAGTTGAAACTTTTGACCTGAATCCTGAGTTTGCTGTGCGAGACTGCGCAGCCGACTGAGCAGTAAGACGCGGCGACAATCGAGATTTAGACATTCTGGCTTGCCGATCCAACAAAGACCGACGAATCAGTTCCACAATGGGAAAGCCGGGCCAACCAGCCCGGCTTTGTGGTTTTTGGAGAGAGTGCCGACTTGAAAAAGTCGAGCTTCGCTCGAAAGACAGCCGAGGGCGGCTGTCCCCACATAAGAGCCATCCGTTTTCACTCGTATCGCAGGCTTTCCACAGGATCGAGTTGAGAAGCCCGCGTGGCCGGAACCGTTCCGAAAATCATCCCTACAATCGAAGACACCACGATCGCTATGATTGCCGAGAGCCCGGAGATGGGCAGGCGGAAATCCGTGAAGAAACGGACCGAGTAGGGGATGGCGAGCCCGGCAACGATTCCGGCGATGCCGCCGGTCACCGAGATCACGATTGCCTCGGCAAGGAACTGGAAGCGTATCTCACGGTTCGTTGCGCCAATCGCCTTGCGAATTCCTATCTCACGAATGCGCGATGTCACGGTCGCCAGCATGATATTCATGATGCCGATGCCACTGACCAGCAGCGTGACGAACGCCACCAGCATGAGGATGAGCGTGAGCGCATCGGCAATCTTGCCCGCAACGGAGAGAAGCTGCGTCAGGTTCTGCACGTTGTAGACAGACTCTGCGCGATGCCTCGACCGCAGCACTCGCTTGATGGCTTCTGTCGCCGGCACGACATCCTGCGGAGTAGCCGCTGAAAAATAAATTTCGTACACCGCATTCGTCGGAGTAAAGAACCGGCTGACGGTATAGGGGATCAGCATCGTGTCTTCCTGAATCTCCGATTGGCCGAACGTGTCCACGCTCTCCTTGAACACTCCGACGACCGTGAACGGAAGCCCACCGCTGAGTTTGATGATCTGTCCTATGGCCGCCAGCGAACTTCCATATAGCTTCTGCGCCATCCTCTCGGTGATCACTCCGACCTTGTTGTGACCGGAAGAGTCTTCCGCGTCGAAGAAGCGCCCGGCGAGCAACTTGAGATTGCGCACACGCATGTATTCGGGATCGACGCCGAGCACCAGGATGTCGCTCTGCTTCCCTCCGCCAATGCTGATGCGATCCACCAGCGCCACCGTGGGCGACGCGGCCACGACGCTCGAAACCTGCTCGCGAACGGCGCGTACGTCCTCGATGGTCATGGGATCGGGCGTGGAGTCAATGCGGTTCGACCCGCCCTGATACTCGGCGGAAATCATATTGGTACCGATCGACTGCAGTTGGCGAAGAATGTACTGCTTACCGGTGAGTCCGATCGTCGCGACCAGAATTACCGAGGCTGTGCCCACGGCCATGGCTAGCGCCGTGAGGGTGAACTGCAGCTTGTTGCTGCAGAAAGAATCGAAGACAAAATTCAAGATTTCGCTGAGGCCTATCGTGATGCGGCGCGGCGCGCTAACGGTAGACGCCGTGCTAGGACTGACGCAGGGTGGTGTCGCAGTTGCCATCTTAAGTAGATTAGATGTTAAACCTCGCTCCAAGACGCCGCAATGGAGCGGCTTTGTTGTAGGCTGATCTGCGCACAAGGATCGATACGTACCACCTCGGGTGACCAAAATCCGTCCCGGCTCATACAAACCAGGGATTCTGCTTCTGCTGATGACCACCGCTGCGCTGCTCACGCATGGCTACCATCCTTTTGCTGAGGACGCCGAAATCTATCTTCCAGGCGTCGAGAAGATTCTGAACCCTTCGCTATTCCCCATCGGCCAGGAGTTCTTTCGTTCGCATGCAAGCATGACGCTGTTTCCAAACCTGGTGGCGCTTTCGTTGCGCGTTACTCAGGTGCCGTTTGAGATCGGATTGTTCGCCTGGCACGTTGCCTCCATCCTGTTATTGCTCCTGGCCTGCTGGCAGCTGAGCGGTCTGCTCTTTGAGAATGCGCGCGCGCGATGGGGATCGATGTGCCTGATTGCCGCGCTCCTAACGACGCCGGTGGCAGGCACCGCGCTCTACATCGTGGACCAGTACTTGAATCCGCGAAACCTCGCGGCCTTCGCGTCAGTATTTGCGGTAGCGAGGATTCTCGATAAGAAATACCTTCGCGCATTCGCCTGGATTGCTTTCGCGGCGTGCGTGCATCCGTTGATGTGGGTGTTCCCTTTTTCGTTTGGAGCGCTCTGGCTCGTCATTGAACAGGTCGAACACCGCACGGGATGGCGCATTGAGGGCGTTGGCGCACTGGGCTCTCTTTTGTTCATGACCATTCCACTGGCGCCGTCTGCATCGCCTGCCTACCAGGAATCGGCAAGAATGCACGCCTACTTCTACATTCAGGATTGGCGATGGTATGAGTGGCTGGGCATTTTTGCTCCTCTGTTGCTGCTATGGTGGTTTGCCCGGATCGCGAGGGCACGGAACAAGATATTGTTGGCCCGCGCCTGCCGCGTCTTTGCACTGTACGGACTGATCTACTTTCTAGTAGCTCTCGCCGTGGATTTACCTGCTTCGTTCGAGAGCCTCGCTCGGATACAGCCGCTGCGCAGCCTACACCTGCTGTACATGTTCCTGTTTGTGTGTATCGGAGGTTTTCTTGGCGAGTATGTTTTGAAGGATCGCCTTTGGCGATGGCTGGTTCTTTTCATTCCTCTCGGTGTTGGAATGTTGCTGGCACAACGCTCGCTGTTTCCAGCGAGCGCGCATATCGAGTGGCCGGGCCGTGCTCCGAAGAATCCGTGGGCTCAGGCCTTCGTGTGGATTCGCGAGAACACTCCTACCGACACAGTCTTTGCTATCGATCCTGACTACATGCGGTGGCCCGGCGAGGACGCGATCGGATTCCGTTGTCTGGCGCAGCGGAGCCGATTGGCCGACACGGTCAAGGACGGCGGAGTGGTGAGCATGTTTCCCCCGCTGGCTGAGGAGTGGCTGGAGCAGGTGCGCGCGCAGAATCCGTGGAGGAATTTGCGGGCCGCAGATTTCGCGCGCTTGCGCGAGAAGTACGGAGTGACTTGGATCGTGGTCCAGCAACTGGGAGTCGACGGACTGGCGTGCCCGTATCAGAATCCCGCTGTGCGCGTTTGCCGGGTGGAGTAGGTTACCTCAGACCCCCAAAAATCCCCATCTTTCAACTGCGCCGCGGTTCCGGAGACGCACTAGTGGCCTGTCGCACAGATTTCATTACTAAGGTCAAGCGGTTTGGGTTGTTGGCAGAAGGTGAACCGTATCGCCAGATAATTTTTCTCCGCGAACTCGGCGCAGGTTCTCGGCGGCCTCTGCGTTTTGGGGTCTGGACAGACTGGGGAAAACAGAGGCTTAGATCGCGGAGGTCGCCGAGAACGACCGCAGAGAGCGCAGAGAAAGGCAAAATTACTTTACCGTGGTTGAGGTTGAAATTAGGGCCGCCGCGTTTCCACCACTGACGCTTTCTGCGCGACAGTCCACTAGCACGATGCGGGGTCACGATCCTACTCGGCGCGCAGCGCCTCTACTGGGTCGACGGAAGCCGTTCGCCGCGACGGGATATAACTAGCGAGCGCCCCGGCGGCGCATAGGGCAAGAGCGGCGCAACCATACGTCAGCGGATCCATAGGGCTGACGTGGAACAGTAGCGATCGAAGCAAGCGCGTTGCGGCGACTGCCACGATGAGACCGCAGGCGACTCCACCACCTGCCATGAAGAGTCCCTGGCGCACGAACATTGCGGTCACTGCATTGCGCTGCGCACCCAGGGCGATTCGAATTCCGATTTCCCGCCGGCGCTGCGACGCAGAATAAGCGATCACTCCATACAACCCCACCAGTCCCAGCAGCAGCGCCAACGCAGCTGCCACGCCAAGCATGACCAGGGTAAACGACGTGCGCGCCATCGACCTCGAATAGAAATACTCCTGGGTACGGAATTTAAAGAGTGGCAGATTCGCGTCCACTGACCACACGGCCCGACGCACGTCGTTCATCAGACTCTCGGAGCCGGCGCGAGAGCTGCGGATGGCGTACAGAACTTCCCGCCGCACATTCTCGTCATCGCTTTCGAAGTGGTTCATTAAAATCGGCCAGTACGCGATCGTGGGTGCGTCCTTATTCGTGCCGTCATCCAGCAGATCGCCGGCGACTCCCACGATCTGACGCCAATCGTCTTTGGTGCCTACACGGATGTACTTTCCCAGCGCCTTGGCAGGACTGCCCCAACATTCGCGCGCCAGGTTTTCCGACACCATCGCCACGGGAAACCGCTGGTAGGTTTCGGCCCAGGTAAAGTCGCGCCCGGCGATCAAAGGAATCCCGAGTGTTCTCAGAAATCCCGGTGAAACAAATTTGAAGCGCCGCAGCGGAGGCTGGGCCCCGTCTGCATAGTTGCGATCCTGCGCAGAGACCGGATCCATCCAATGCCCTCCGTCCATCGGAACAGAATTGGCCAGCGCTACGCTCGTCACTCCGGGAATCGCCGCCAGACCCTGAGCGATTGCCTCTTCCCTGCGCATCACGTTCTCCGCCTTGGGAACCTCGACCTCCGAAATGGCCAGCCGAAAAGTTTGAATTCCTGCCTGGCTATCGAATCCCGGATCGACGTGAGTCAGCGCGCGGAAGGTTCGGATCATCAGCCCTGAGCAGATCAGCAGCACAAACGCCAGACCCACCTGGATCACCACGAGTGTATTGCGGGTGCGATGCCGTTCGCGTCCCTGGCTGAGTGTGCGGCCCCCTTCGCGCAAGCCAGTACCCATGCGGGCGCTGGCGTAACGCAATGCTGGAATGGACCCGAACAGCAGACTGCAGAAAAGCGATACCACTATGGTGAATCCGAGAACCGTCAGATCAATGCCGATGTCTTGCAGCCGCGGCAGACCCTGAGGATTGATCGCAATCAGCAAACGCAGCGCTCCCCACGCCACTAGCAGGCCCAGGCCACTCCCGAGGATTCCGATCACCACGCTCTCCAGAAGGAAATCAGAGGCGATGCGCCACCGGCTCGCACCCAGAGCGGCGCGCACAGCCAGCTCCTGATGCCGGCCTTCAGCCCGAACCAGCAGAAGGTTGGCGACATTCGCGCACGCGATCAGCAGCACGACGCCGATGCTGCCCATCAGCACCCAGAGCAGTTTGCCGACGTCTCCGACCACGACTTGACCGAGCGGCCTGATCCGGGCACCAAGGCGCGCCGTTTGAAACAGGTCCATGCTGAAACCCGGCGGCGCGGGAAAGCTGCGCCAGACGGTTGGAATCAAGCGCACGATGTCGGCATTGGCTTGAGCGAGGGATATACCGGGCCGCAGGCGCGCAATTCCGTCATAGCTGAACTGGCCCAGCGTGGTCTTGTTGCGATCCAACTGCAGCGGCAGAATTAAGGCGGGCTGCTCGCCATCGAGAAAGCGAAAATTCCGCGGCATCACCCCAATCACCTGCCGCAGCTTGCCGTCCACCGTGATCGCCCGCCCCACGATCGATCGGTCGCCGCCGAAGCGTCGCTGCCAGTAGCCGTAATCCAGCATCGCGGTATCGGCAGCGCTAGGTGTGTCATCTGCGCGGCTAAACCAGCGGCCAAGCATCGGAGCCACACCCAACGTCGGCAACACTCCGTCGGTAACAACGAGGGCAGGCACTTGCTCGGGATTACCTTGTCCGGTAACCGCCACTGAGTAGTCTTGGTATACGCCGATGTCTTCGAAGACACGGTTCTGTTCCCGATAGATGAAATAATTCGACGGCGCCATATTCACTTCATCCATATTGAGACCCGGGGCTGTGTGCCATACGCCAACTAGCATTTCCGCGTGCGGGTAGGGCAAGGGCTTCAAGAGCACGCCCTCGACCACGCTGAAGACGGCAATGTTGGCGCCCACTCCAGCGGCAAGCGTGATGATGGTGATGATCGTGAAAATCGGAGAGCGCATCAGCCTGCGCAATACCTGCCTGAGCTGATCGGAAAGTGATTCCACAGATACCTCGCTCTAGCGCATGTTATCGAGAATGGAGCCGACGATTCCACCGACCACGCCGCCTTCCACTGTCTGGCGAGACGCTTCGCGGGGGAGATATCGCTCGATCGCATGGGCCAGTTTGGCGATAGGAAGCGTCTGCAACCAGATTCTCCCCGGGCCGGTGAGTGACGCCAGAAAAATTCCATCGCCGCCGAAGATCATGTTCTTGATTCCAGGGACCGTCGTGATTTGAAAAGAGACACTCGCTTGAAAGGCGCCGACGTGCCCGGGATGCACACGGAGGTTCTCGCCGGGCTGGAGATCACGAACGACCAACTCTCCGGACAATTCGATCCATGCGATACCTTGGCCGCTGACTTTCTGCAGAAGGAATCCGTCACCGCCGAAGATGCCGGCGCCGAGTGATTGCTGGAAACCAACGCCGATCTGGATCTGCGGCGTAGCGCAGAGGAATCCCTGTCGGTGAATCATGTAATCGTGCCCGGGCGAAACCTCGATGGGAACGATGTGACCGGGAAGCTTGGTGGCGAAAGCCAGTTCTCCTGGAGTGCCCATGGCGCGGTATTCCGACATGAAGATAGATCCGCCGCCGGCCACGCGCTTGATGACTCCGAACAGACCGCCGCCACCGCCGAACTGCGTGTGGGTCGTCATCTGAATGGAACTGCCCATCCAGGAGAGTTCTCCGGCCTCGGAGATGATGGACTCGTTGGGGTCGAGGATGAACTCCAAAACAGGCATCGTTGTGCCGGTGATGCGGCTCTGCATGAAGGGTCTCCTTTTAGACGGAGAGTATACATGGAGGAGGTTGGTGCTCAGTACCCAGTACCCAGTTCTCAGTTCTCAGTTCTCAGTTCTCAGTTCTCAGTTCTCAGTTCTCAGTTCTCAGTTCTCAGTGAAGGCTAAGCCAGGTGCGAACAGCTGCGACAGCTTTTTTTCGCGGTTCGGAGGCCCGTTGCGCCGAACCGTTGGGAAGGCAGCATTGAGTAGTGGCTTTCGTGCTAAGCACTGGAGTGGGACATCCCGAGAAAAAAAGCCCAGCATTTCGCCGGGCTTTTTTCATTCACAGCAATCTAATGAGCCATGCCGCCGGACTTACAACTCTTGGCAATGTGTTTTACGGATGTGACTTGCAACGCCTGGCCAGCGCCTGCGCTGCCGGCGGTGCCGCTCGGTTCTGTCGAACCTGATGCGCCAGTTCCGGCCGAAGCCGATGTTCCTGTCACTTTTATTTCATGGCCGACATGCTCGGTCAGTTTCGCAGTGTCGCCCGTGAGCTGATATGCCATTCCATTCTTGTCGGTAAGAGTGAAGTTTCCGTTGGAGCCACTCAGGCAACCTTCGACCGTCATCTGACCGCCGGCGCCGGTGCGTGATGTTTGTCCCGATGTGCTGTCCTGCGCGACGGCCCATGAGAGGCCGAGCAACAGAATGGAAAGTAGTAGGAAAATTTGTCGCATGTTTGACCCTCCAGATCAACTTAGTCGATTCCCAAGCTTCGGAATGGACGTGGCAGTCCGCCACTCCTGGAGCGCGATCAATCTGACAATGAATTGTCTATTGGCTTGCCTTAGGGGACCAATACAGCAATCTCTGGAGAAGGTGCGAGGTTTAGCCGTAGCGGATTTAAAACCGTAGTGGATTTAAAACCGTAGTGGATTTAGAACCGTTTCTGGCCAACTTCCGAGTGGCCTACCACCAATGAAGGTTCGTCCGCACTCGCCTTCACTGTTGTCAAGATTCCACTGCTCCGGCCCACCGTGGGCATAGACGGCAACTTGCAGCAAATCGTTCATCTACCTTCTCCGGAATTAAAGCGTTGGGAGGAAGTCCAGTCCGAAAATGGGTTGCAACATCTTGATCTTGCGGCTGACGAACCATGGCACCCTCAATTGACGTGACTGCGGAAGCTCCGTCGAGTAGCAACTCTATGAAGAGCTCGACGCAGGGGCTGAGTTGCCTGCCATCTGTTGTCGTGTTCATCTAGGTTGCTCCCTAAATTCGGTTGATCGAAGTTTTACGGAGCCGCTGGTCGGCGCAATTCACTTGATCACTGTAGAAATTTGTCACCGACCATTGGTTTGCCACTCTTGGACAGAGGCGCAACCGGCGTCCCTGGACGCTTGGGTCTACGCGACGCGAGCCTTCCCGTGATAGGCAGGCGCAAAGACGTCCTGCACAAATTCTTCAAACGAAGTCGGTGTAGTGTTCCCCCGCGAACGCGGCTCCTGCGCAGCAAGCACACCTGCATTGATCGCCTTGAACATCTCGATGTACACCGCGGCTTTCTTCGGCGACATGCCCATTTGCTCTAACACCTGCTGCACCTGATCGTAGGGAAACTGCACGTAACGCAGATCTGGTTTGCCAATGCCGCGCGCAATGATCGCGGTGGCTTCCGTCATCGACAGGTCGCGCTCGCCAAGCAACTCGCGAGTTTGTTTGCCGGAAAAATCCAGGTCCAGGAGGCGCTGCGCGGCGTAGTCACCGACATCGCGCGTCGCCATCATGGGCAGCTTCAGGTCGGGTAGCAGTGCATGTCCGAAAATTCCCATCTCCTGAATCATGCTG
>DATMOO010000186.1:0-12915 GCA_035568275.1 Candidatus Sulfotelmatobacter sp. | reverse complement strand
TCGTAACGCGCGATACACCATTCTGCAACAACTCCTGGACGCTCAAGCTTGTGATCTTTTCTCATGCACGTCTCGAATCTCCGATGCCGCTTGCTTCGAGCACGCGATAGCGTCCGCCGCAAAGCGGCTTCGTTCAAACGGCCTTCTGGGAAGTGAAAACAAAGCATTCAAGTTTGCCCGAGAAACCATGTCCACGAACAAGCTAGTGTGCCAACGGTGTGCAGAATTCATCCCCGCAACGCGGGCCGCTAAACAGAACCATCGACTGACTGTCGGTAAGCCACACCTGCACCTATCTTCAATTCCAAGCCAATTCTGAGCGCCAGTTGTGTGCGGGACTGTGGGGTTGACCCCAGGATTCGCGCAGCTCAACCGATTGACAATCCGAGATTCCGCGCCTTTGCTTCTTGCTTCCTTCGACATCGGGCATAAGTGATCGAACTTCAAAAATCTCAACCCCTTTCGGGATTGAAAAAAGAAGGATCCCGCCCTGTAGCGCTTAGGCGGAAGGGTGGGAGGAAGGTCGCAAAGCGGGGCTCCGAATGCTTCAGAGATTTACAGGCAAAACGTAAGCACCGTAGAGGCGGCCGTCCACCCAAGTCCAAGAAACCTTCTTAAGACCTCGAGTCCTGAGGTTGCTGCATAAAGAATCCCAACCCCATCGCACGGGCTCGGCGCATTGAGATGCGTCGCAAGCAGTTGGGGTACGCGATCCCCTAGTCACAGGTCTGATGCGTTGGTTGCTTCTTGTGATCGGAGAAGGTCGACGAAGTTATCTTCCAATTCGCGGAGAAGCCCAACCCACCCCGCCCGCGATCGCATTTAGGCACCAAGTCAACGACCCATCAGCGGGTCACCTCAGACGCTAACACTTTCACTTTTCGAAACTTAGCCTGTCATTCGCGTTTCAGACGAGAATCAGACCCCGTCTATAGAGCTGCGGTTCCTGACCGGTCAATATCTGCCCATCCCGCAACTGCGGATGAGGTAGAGCCGTGCGGTTTCTCAAATCGAGATTGGCTTTGAGTTGTTGCCTAGTGGTTTTGGCCTGTAACCTCCGAACATTGGGTCAGATTGGATCGGAAATTGCATTACCGGGAACCGAGAGGACGACGGCATTGCCGGGCCAGGAATTTCATTGTCATACACATTACCCGCTGGCGCAGTGCCAAAAAGATATCCTCCAACTCAAAAGGATGCTGACTCATTACCCGATCGAAGGGCTGGGGCATTGGACCTGGGTTCTGGTACGTTCCCAGGACTGGAAGCCGATTTCCCAGATGCTGGGATTGAATCCGGAAAGTCCCGCTTTCACGGCGATGGAACCGCGCGAAACGTTTCTCGAAGAAGCTCTCTTCGTCCACGATCCGCAGCGCACCAGCGAACTGATGCGTGAATGGCGAATGTCGATGCCCAAGCTTCTCGAGCTTGCGGTTAGTCACGAATTGGGCCATGCGTTCTGCGAGGAACCGAATGAATCCGCTGCGGACCACTTTGCCGAGGAGTTAAGGAAGGGGGGGCTTGCTCCGTGCCGTCTGTCCAAAGAAGCTAAAAGGAAAAGAACGCGAGCTGAGGACCTGGATGCGCGAAGACTAGGCGCCTTGAAACTGCCCTAGCGGGTAGGTGGCACAACCCGTGGTGCCGATCCCCCTACCACTTCACAGCGTAGATTTCCTGGGTGCTGTTGTTCCGAGAAAGCAGAACAGAATCATCGGCAGCCAACCCGCTCCAACTCATGAATGTTCCGATGGATAAGCGGTCAAGGTTTTTAAGATCCACAATTGTTTCAAGCTTCCGATTGCCGATGTGGATGCGCACCACCTGCGAGGGTAGCCCGCTTCCTCGATTCCACTCTTGAAAGTATAGGAACTTACCGTCGCGAGACCAATTCGGATAGCCAGAGTAGTCGGCGGAAAGTTCCTCCCATTTCTGCGTCCGCAAGTCAAACAGCATCATTTTGCTGTCTTGTTGAGAAAGTGCCGCGATGTAGCGCCCATCCGGGGAAGTCCTGGGCGACCACATTTCAGTCGCCCCAGGAAGCGGACTCACTTGATTGGTACCCAGGTCGAGCACTTTAATGCCCCGCGATTCTCCACCGCTCCAGGGACCAAACACGACTGAGTTGTTATCCGGCATCCACGTGGCGTCCGCAGTTTCCTCATTTCCCGGAATCATCTGCCGTGCAACTCCGCCGTGCGCGGGAATCAGATAGGTTGTCCAATGATCGCCGTTTGCTGTACCGTTAAAGGCGATCTCCTTTCCGTCCGGCGACCACCGTGGAAGGAAGGCGCGCATGGGTGGAAAAGTGAGCTGTTCACGGTCGCGTCCCGTTATGTTGCTGCGCCATAACGTGCCTTCAGGAAAAAGGGTATAAGCCACCCACTGCCCATCTCGGGAGATCTCCACCCCCTCCGCGGAGATCCCTGAAAGATAGGGCGCAAGCTCTCCTGTTGCCTCAACATATTTGACTAACTCTGCCCTGGGAATGCTGCCAACCACGAAGGCCTCATTTCGCGATCTGCTGGCAGTGGGCTCGGAATAATTCATTGGGCCGGCCGTCAAACGGGTGGGGTCTGGACGAAGGGCACTGTGACTGCCGGGTAATTCCCAAAGGTCGATTCTGCCCGCACGAGTCCGCTGAAACAGAAAGTCGTCGCTGTTAGCCATCCACGCACCACAACAAGCCGCAGAGCCCGGCGATCCTGGAACGACTTCACGAAGGCCCGTACCATTCGCCGATATTTCCCAGATGGAGCTTGTGCCTCCCATATCTCGGCTGATCATCGTGAATCGCAAACGCTGCCTGTTTGGCGACCAGCGAAGAGAGTCGACATAACCGGGAATGGTCAGCAACTTCCGCCGATTGGAACCATCTCTGTTTATTATGTAGAGATCGTGCCCGCTGCAATAGAGAATGGTCTCCGCTGTCTCACCCCACGCCGCATCAGTGGCGAGCAGATTATCGACGGGCTGGGCAGATCCTCCTGCCACCGGCAGGATCCACAATGCGCCCCCGAATATTTCCTCCTTCTTAGACATGCCCCCAGACAGGATTAGCAATTCGGTTCCATCGGGTGATAAATCCGCGGGTCGAGGATTGGAGACAGTGGTCGGAAATGTTGTCGTCTCGCCCCCCTTGGCCGAGACCTGGGCAATGATTCGCCCCACTGGTAGGACCTCGGAAAAGTAAATTCGGGAACCATCGCTCAGCAGGCGTCCCTGTTTTGCTTGGCCGTCGCTCGTGAGCTGAGTGAAATCCAATACCCGAGTAGGCAGCGATGGCGCTGTGCTCCAGTGGCGCAAAGCGAAGCCCACCGAAAATACCGCCATAATTACGACAGTACTGAGTTGTAGGATCGTGCTTAGCGGGACTCGTCTGCCCGGACCCACCGTTCCCGCGACCGGCTCAGACGAGGAATTCGGTGGGGTCACGGGTGCAATGAACCGATAGCCGCGCTTTGGCACTGTTTCGATGAAGGCGGGGTTCTCGGCGGAATCTCCCAGAGTTTCCCGCAAGCGCTTAATGGTTGTATTCAGGCCGGTCTCGAAGTCCACAAATGTGTCGGCTGGCCACAAAGCTGACCGTAGTTGCTCTCGGGTCACGGTTTGGCCAGCGTGCTCAAGCAGTTTGAGCAAAACCTGATACGGCTGATCCTGCAACCTCAGTTTGACACCATTTCGGCGCAACTCCCCGGTATGCGTTTCAAGCTCAAAGATCCCAAAGCGATAAAGGGAGCGAACCGCGTAAGATAAATGCATTCCTCGGACCCCGTGCGAGGTTAGACGCGTGAGCATGACTATCGGCACCATCTTAAAATAAAGGCCCTCTGTCCAAGAATCGTAGTTCAATCCCGGAAACTGAGGCCGTAGTTTGCATAACCGGTTGTTAGTGGGATATAGGGTTCCACGTTTGAACTGCGAAACTCGTCGGCTTGCGAAAGTGCATTCGGAGGAGTTCCAAAGCCAGTCGCATATCAATCCTGCCAACATAACAATACGTTTGTTTGTGGGAATCGATTGCGGCAAGTCTCGGATCACCGGCAAACCGGAAACTGGATCGCAAAGGGGATACTGAAAAATTGTCCCTTCTCGAGACTGAGGTTCGCAGTTGTCCCCGAATCAGACCAACGCAACGACCGAGCTCTCCCTAGCCGCCGCGCTCTCGCAGCCAACGAGCGATCGTCCGAGGACAAAACCCCACACAGCTGCCGACCGGAAATGACGGGATCGTACCGCGCTTTGCCATCTTGTATCGCGGCTTGCTCGCTTGGATTGACGTTCGTTGAATACCCCGCCTAACATTTGCACTTAGTGATCAACTCCTCCCAAGCCGTCGGACAAACGGTCTAGTTGGCCGTGCCCCCTCTGCCAAGGCCCCAGGTACGCCCTCCAACGACTCACCGTCGCCCAGATCCTTTTTCGCGGAAACCAGACTCCCACGTGCCTATGATTCGTCCTGATCGCTCGCTGCACCCGGCCACTCCCGCGGGCCTGTCGCCATGCTCCCTGAACCTGTGCCCGCGCTTCCCAACGAACCTTCTTGCCTTGCAATCGGCCTGTGCGCCATGGCTTGGGTGCCGGCCCGATGTGCACTCTCCAGGTCTTCGCAGCCTCTATCTTTGGCGCTACTCACCAGCCTCACCGATGATCGACGCGGTTGAAAACCCATAGCCTCAAACATCCTGCTCCGACCGCACTACCGCCTTCTTTCTTGCGGTTCTATCCGAACCCCTCCCCGAAACGGATAAGTCCCGTTCAGGGACCTCCCGTGGAGCGGTTCCGATAGAGTCCTAACGTCACACGGTAGTAATCGCGCCTGGAGGTGAACCGACCGACGTGTAAGCAGCACACTCTGCGAGGCGGAACCGGGACGTGTCCAATGATCACGTTTTCGCATCCTGAAAACGCTGGTTGCGTTGAGCTCTTTACATTGGTTAGATTGAGCGCGCGCGCTGAGGTTGCAATTCATGGAGGCGGTGATGGTAGATGCAGTAAGAAGTTCAAACTGGAGAGTCAGTTGGAGCAGGGTCGGCGCTCGAAAGTTACTGAACTGGGCCGCGATCGTTACCAGTATCTTACCTTCAGTGGCGCAGAGCGGAACGGCCGCTGCGCAATCCGTTACAGACAGTCCTGAAGCGCGGTCGTCGATCGTTCGCGTCGACGCGACACCGGGCCATGTCATCAATTCGTTCGATCCGGACAGCGCATTGGGAAGCTCGATCGATGTTCTGTCCCATGACGGCATCGACAAGGTCTATACCCCACACATCATCCAGGAATCTTTGTCCGCGGGATGGGGACCAATCTCGTATCGTAATAACAGCGAACTCCGTATGGCCGCCTGGCACTGGACTGAAAACGGAACCTGGAGCGACCCGGTCCACAAGAGCGGATACTTCACCGGCAGCACGGCACTCAAAGAACCGGTACGCTACATTCTCTCTTATGCGCTCCCGCACCGCGGGTTCTCGACCAGCGGCGACCGACCTATCATGGGTCCGAGTCTTATTTATTGGAAGAGTAATCCATATCTAACCAGCAAGTTAACCGGGGAAAACGACTCCCAGCATCCACAATGGGTCATCGTTGATCTCAAGACCGAAAAGCCGCTGAGTGCGATTCGCATCGCATGGGCCAGCCCGTACGCCACGACCTATCAGGTAGAGTACTGGGTGGGAAAGCGTGCGCTAGATTTTGACGCGGGACCGCAAGGCGAATGGAAAACCTTTCCGTCAGGCGCGGTAAAAGGCTCGCAAGGCGGCACTGTTTCCCTTAAGCTCGCTGATACGCCGGTCTCAACGCAGTACGTGCGCGTCTTGATGACGGAGTCCTCCAATACCTGCGATGAGCATGGTTCCGACGACATTCGGAACTGTGTCGGATACGCGATTCGAGAAATTCGGGTCGGAGGTGTGGATAGTAGCGGCGCTTTTGTTGAGGTCCAGAAGAACCTCGACGAACGGCCCACTACTTATACGTCGTCCTCCATCGATCCCTGGCATTCGGCGGCCGATGCCGACGTCAACGCCACAGGAAGTTATCAGCACAGCGGCTTCGATCTTTTCTTCACCAGCGGGCTCACGAACAACTTGCCCGCGATGATTCCGGTGACCATGCTCTACGGTACACCGGACGATGCGGCTGCCCAGATTGCTTACATCGAGAAGCGCGGCTATCCCATCTCATATATAGAGATGGGCGAGGAACCTGACGGCAAACACGCAATGCCGGAAGACTACGGTGCGCTTTACTTACAGTGGGCCTCTGCCATTCACAAAGTTGATCCCAAACTCAAACTAGGAGGGCCTGTTTTCGAAGGCGTCAATGAAGATATTCGAGTATGGCCTGATGCCCAGGGTCGGACGTCATGGATGGGTCGATTTGTAGACTATCTGAAGGCGCACGGTCGACTCGCCGACCTCGCCTTCGTATCGTTTGAGCACTATCCGTTCGAGCCGTGCGATATCACCTGGAAGAGCCTCTACAAAGAGCCAACTTTGGTGAAACACATTCTCCAGGTCTGGCGAGATGACGGCGTGCCCAAAGAAGTGCCTCTGATGATCACCGAGGATCACCTCGCGGCCAACCTCACCGGACCGATGACAACGATCTTCGCGGCCTTATGGCTCGCCGACAACGTAGGCTCGTTCTTCGAAGGGGGAGGCGCTCTCTTCACTCACTCTCCCATCCAGCCCCAGGGCATCCAGACCACTTGTTTAGGCTGGTCCTCCTGGTCGAATTTTGTATCGGATGAGGAGACTCTCGAAATCAAGGGATATACCTCGCCCTACTTCGCCGCGCATATGATCAATCTGGAATGGGTCCAGCACAGAGCCGGTGTGCATTCAATGTTTCCCTCTTCCGTCGACCTCAAAGACAGCGACGGCAATCTCCTGGTGACCTCCTATGCGGTGCACCGCCCCGATGGCAATTGGTCGTTGATGTTGGTCAATCGAGACGAGACCAACCCACACGCAGTGCGGGTTGTGTTCGAGGATACCAAGCGCAAGCGGGAAGCATCTTTTTCGGGGCCGGTCGCCTTTGTCACTTTCGGCAGTGACCAATATGTGTGGGTCAACGACGGGCCCAACAGTCATGCTGATCCCGACAACCCGCCGGTGGCCACCACTGTAAAAGGAGAGTCGGGAACCATTTTCACGCTGCCAAAAGCCTCGATTACGGTGCTGCGCGGCAAGGTAGGCGCTCTGATGGATTAGGTTTCTCAGGCCCGCCTTTCACCAACGGAACGACTAGAAGGAGAGATTCTATGAGAATCAACACTCGACGAAGTTTCTTTGGAAAGCTCGCAGCGATGGCGGCTTTTGTAACCGGCGCGCCGAAACTCTTCAGCCAACAGGCTCCCGCTGCAGGCACAGCCAATCTTGGTAGCACACCAAAGAGCGGACCCAGCGAAGATACGCCTCGTCGGGCCGGCGGAAATAACCACACACTCAATGGAATCTACTATTTTTCTGGGACGGGCTCTAATGACGGTTATTCCAAGGACGATCACATTCTCGTGACCGACCCCTTCGAAAAACACGTTACTCGCACAATGGACGCGCTCAAGAAGTCGGTCGAGCGTGCCGGCTGCACCATGGATAGCATCATCCATCTCCAGGTCTTCCTCTGTTTACCTCTCGCAGAGACACCCACGCCGACCGGCAGGGCGCGCTTCGACGCACATAAGGCGCAGTACGATGCGTTGAATAAAATTTACGGAACCTACTTCTCTTCGGGCAAAGCTCCGTCCCGAGCATGCATGGCTGTCGAATGGATTCCAGGTGATTCGCTAATTGAAATCGTCGGCAGCGCGATGGTCGTCAATCCGCCCCCAGCACCGCCGGATCGATAATTCGCTAGGAAGTTGAAAAGGGCGCTGCACATGAATCTGAAGTTTGGTTGGAATCGCCGATCGTTTCTGGCCGCGGTTGGGGCCATATGGGGAAGTCTGTTCGCTCCCGCCGAGTTGAATGCCGCGGGCATCTTTGGCAAGAAGCGCAAGGCTTTCATGCCGCCAGTGGACGGCAGCCCTATCGTCCCCATCACAACCGGCCTTGGCTCTACTGGCGACATCTATGTCGAGCTGGGAATAACACCTCTCGTCAACATCAATGGCACGCTCACTGTCATTGGTGGATCAGTGATGAAGCCGGAGGTCATGGAGCTCATCCGGAGAGGCAACGAGCACTGTGTTGCGATCGACGAACTTGAGATCGCAGCCGGTAAGTTCATTGCCAAACTGTGCCAATCTCCCGTCGGCTACACCGGTCTCGTGACGGGTGGCGCAGGCGCGGCCATGGTCGTAGGCTATGCCGGCATGATGACCGAAGACCTTGAGCCCCGTATGCGAGATATTCCCAATGTGAGCAGTTTTCCTAGGAACGAAGTCATCATCCAGAAGAACCATCGCTATCCGTTTGACCACCAGATCCGCCAGACCGGCGCGAAGCTGGTCGAGGTTGAGACGCACGAAGAGATGATTGCCGCCATCAATCCGAAGACGGTGGCGATACACTTCACCAATATCCTCTCGGACAAGGGCAAGGTCAGCGGCCCTGAGACCGTCGCCATTGCCCAAGCCCATAACATCTACACCTTCAACGACGCCGCTGCAGACGTGCCGCCGAAAGAGCGGCTTTGGGAGTATCCGGCAAACGGCTTCGATATGGTCACATTTAGCGGGGGCAAGGACATCCGCGGACCGCAGGCATCCGGCATATTGATCGGCAAAGAGGAGTTAATCCGCTACTCCCTGCTGAATATGAGCCCGCAGGAAGACCGCATCGGCCGTTGCTGCAAGGTCGGCAAAGAGACTATTTTTGGCCTGCTCAAAGCTCTTGAGATCTTCGTGAATCAGGATTTCGATGCCGAGTTGCGGATGTACGACGCGCGCGCACAGGTCATTACCGATGCGGTGAAGGAATTCGGAGTGACGCCGCTCCCTCGGGAGTTCAATCCTAAGGCTCTCGGTAATGTCACACCGCATTACTCTTGGCATATCGATCCGTCAAAACTTAACACTACTGGACCGGAGGTAATGCAGAAGTTGGCCGATACCCGGCCAATCGGTATCGGTAGCACGGGCGCCGCGGCGAGCGGCATGCGCGGACGCAATCCGAACGCGCCTGCGGTTGACGATCATGGCGGTCGTCATGGTCATCCCAGCGATCCGAATACCTTCGGCTTTGCTGTCTGGCAACTCAAAGGAGGGGAGGACAAGTTGATCGCAGATCGCTTAGTCGAAATCTTCCGCGCAGTTCTGAAAACCTAAACCTTGCTGGAAGATGAATGGCTTGCCGCCGGTGTTCAGCGCCCCGTCATTGTCCGTCGCCCACTTCTGGCTCGGAATAACTTCCGGCTGGCCCGTGACTCGTTAGCGACTGATAAGATCCATGAACGTGGTGGCGCACCAGGAGAGGCACCGCCGTGCGCGCGGCATCCCAAAAGACCAAAATGAGCGACGATGTCACAGGATCGATTCGGGCAAGCTACGATCAACTTGCGGATGAATATGCGCGCCGAATTTTCAACGAACTTCACCACAAGCCCCTTGATCGAGAACTGCTCGATCGCTTCGCGACAGAAGTCTCCGGACATGGCGAAGTGTGTGACATGGGCTGCGGTCCTGGTCACGTCGCCCGCTATCTGCGGGACGCCGGTGCGACGGTCTTCGGTCTGGATCTCTCTCCCAAAATGTTAGAACAGGCTCGACAATTGAGCCCCGATATGCAGTTCCGAGAAGGAAATATGATGGCTCTTGACCTTCCGGAGGGTACGCTCGCTGGGATCACGGCCTTCTATGCAATCGTGAATATTCCAAAACAGTCTCTGCCTTCGGTGTTTCAAGAAATACGGAGAGTACTGCAACCTGGTGGCCTTCTGCTTCTGGCATTTCATACCGGCGATGAAGTCCTGCACGAAGAGGAACTATGGGGGCGATCTATTTCCATGGATTTTTTTCTATTTCAGCCTTCGGAAATCCGACAGTATCTAGAAGCTGCGGGGCTTGTGGTTGAAGAGATGATCGAGCGTGATCCCTACGCTCCGGAAGTGGAGTACCAGAGCCGAAGGGCTTATATTTTTGCCCGGAAACCGGCCCCTCTAACGCAGCGAAAGCCGACACCAGTATTGCGGAGACACGAAGCGAACGTGAGCCGTCACCTATGATTGCGCACACGCCCAAGCCGTACGATCCACGATTCCAATTTGCTGTGGTCATGGTTCGCGACCAGGACCGAAGCCTGCGCTTTTACGTCGACCAGTTAAGGTTTCATCTGGTCGCCGACCGCAAAGTACCATCCGAGGGGCGCTGGATCGTTGTTGAGCCCCCGGACCGGTCCGTCCAGCTGGCTTTAGTGAGACCGCCAGAGAACTCCGATGCCTGCCTGAGGATTGGCAGCAATACCGGCCTGGTCTTGGTGACGCGCGACCTCGAGACCCTCTGTGAAGAATGGTCAGAACGCGGCGTTTCGTTTCCCCAATCCCCTACAGAAACTGCGTGGCAGGCGCGGACGGCGATTTTCCAGGACATCGACGGAAACCAATTCACCTTGGTCGAATATGGACCGATTACACAGGCTCTGGACGCGGAGCGGCGCGCAGCCGCGGAGAAGGAGCAGGCCGAGAGGTTGCTTGCCCGTGAATTAGAGATTGCCAAGGATGTGCAAGCGAGGTTCTTGCCCCAGCACGCGCCTGTGCTCGAGACGCTGGAGTGCGCTGGCGTTTGTATTCCGGCACGCCACGTCGGTGGCGATTACTATGACTTTCTGGAACTGCGGCCTGGCCGGGTGGCGCTGGTGCTGGCGGATATCGCCGGCAAGGGGATTGCCGGCGCTCTACTGATGGCCAACTTGCAGGCTAACTTGCGCACTCAATACGCAACTCTGGCGGCCTTCAAAGAGTACTTTCCCCTCGGCCCGGACGATTTTCGACACTTACTCGTCTCGGTGAACCGCCTTTTCCATGAGAATTCTGGCGACAACGCTTACGCTACGCTCTTCTTCGGTAACTATGATGACGCAACTCGACGATTGTCCTACTTGAATTGTGGACATCCCCCGCCTCTGCTACTGCGGGGCGGGGGTGACCAAGTGATTATGGAACGTCTCGACTCCACTTCGACCGTGATTGGGTTATTCAGCAACTTTGATTGTCGCGTGGTCGAAAAGCAATTAGCCCCGGGCGATGTCCTCATCATCTACAGCGACGGCATCACGGAAGCAGTGAACCTCGACGGAGAGGAGTTTGGCGAGAATCGTTTGCTAGAAATCGCGAGGACGCACCACGATCTCTCCATGTCATTACTTGCTGAGAAACTAGTTGAAGGCGCGAGACAGTTCTCTCACCTGGAACAGGCGGACGATATCACAGTGATTGCAGCGCGATGCTTTGCGTAGCCGAAGATGTCCCGGGACGCACCATGATTCCTGGATTTCGCCAATGCAGAACTAATTGGGAGCCCTTCGGGGCTTCGTCTAAAGGTCCTTAACGGGCTTCGAGGAGACTCAGTGCGAAACCATTTGGATGATTTCCTCCAAGCCGACTTGAACTAAGCCGCTCTTGCGGCGGACGCATTCGCGTGTTGCTGAGCCGAGGGTCAAGGTGATCTGAGCTAGTTTGTTGTCGCAGAGGAGCAACTCTCTGTGACCCATCTACGCCAGATCATGCGTGAGGAACTACGGCGCCGCAACTACGCCGAGTCCACCATCCACGCTTACATTCACACGGTCGAGCATTTCAGTCGGCACTTCCATCGTTCACCTGATCAACTGGGCCCCGAGACATTCGCCAGTATCAGGCTGCTCTGTTCACGCGCTGGAAGTTGGCCCCGAACACGGTAACCCAGCGATTGGCGGCTTTGCGCTTCTTCTATGGACAGGTGTTGAAGCGAGGTTGGAGCGTTGCCGAGACACCGTATCCGAAGAAGGTTCTGCACTTACCGCAGGTGCTAAGCCAGGAAGAAGTGGCGCCGGATTCTGAGTCTAATCGCCTTCCATGAGAAGGCCGGTCGGAGTCAAGTTGATTTTTCAAAATTGCCTACGATTACGCGACTGATTTCACCAAGGCTGAACTACAGGTTGGCCTCACATTCTCCGTTCTGGCATTGCAATCAATGAACGCGGGCAAGACCTCGCGCAATGCCGCCCATGTTGGAACAACCGCGCAGCAGCCGCCCCAGCAAGATTTGCTGCTTGCGCTTTCATTCTGCCGCGCTGTTTACGGGCTGACGTTTCGTAAGGGAACAATCGGGAATGCTACGGAATAACGAGGTAAGACCTCGTGCTGCCTGCTAGCCGCAAAGCCGCTCTGAGCCTACCCACAGTTGAGCCAGATCTCTGAGGTTGTGTTTGTATGTACGCGTTACCAAGTATTCCTTCCCACCTTTTACACGCAGTCTGTACTCCCCCGTCGATAAAGGCTGGATCTCCTCCACGGCCGAAATATTCACGATGACCGAGCGGTGGATGCGAATAAAACCGTAGGGTTTGAGCTTCTCTGCCATGGAGGAGAGGGACTCGTGCACCAAATAGGGATTAGGTCGGTGTTGCAACGAAACATAGTTACCTTCGGCTTGCACTGCCAAGATGTCGGCTAAAGCCAAGAGTAGGATGCTACCCTTTGCCTTAAACGCGATTCGTGGCGCCTGTCGTTTTGCTATAAGCTCCAACTGCCGCAAGACTCGCATGAGAAGGTTTGCAGCATCAACTCGGATTACCGGAAGCAATGCTGTATCTGCAGCTTCGCAGAACTCGTGCGCTGTCGGTTCAAGAGTGTAATCCCGTCTACTCTTGGTGGAGCAAATCGTAGCTCCCCGCAGTGGGCTAGCCGAAACGTCCGCATTAGCGTGAGCAGCTTGCTGAACAAACATCTCACGTGCAATGGCCTTCTCATCCTGAATTTCGCGGGCGCTCA
>DATMOO010000185.1:0-13187 GCA_035568275.1 Candidatus Sulfotelmatobacter sp. | reverse complement strand
TACTCCGGACGAAAAGATCGGCACGGTCGTGGTGGATTCCGTTCAGGAAAAATATTGCGTGGCAAAAGTCTTGTCCGGCACGGACATGAAACGAGGTGACGTGGTTCGTTTCAAAGACGATGCCAAGCAACCCTAGGCATTCGGTCGGTCTTGAATGTAGCCGAGCCACGCAGTGACGACATTTGAGACCCAAAGGAAAAGGACCTGCTAGCAGTTCAACGTCGGGCGGCATGACGGAGCGGAACGCTGAAATCTAAACGGAAGGCGACAATGACGCAAAAAATGACTCATCTTGTAAGCGTGCCGCTCCTTGCGGTGCTGCTAGTGGCGTTGGCGCCCGCGGCGGGGGCGCAGGCACTCCAGCCCAGGTCGATCACTGTGATTAATGTGCGCAGGGGCGTCGTCTCTGCAAAGGTGAACACGAGCGGAGAGGCGTTTCATCCCCTGCGGCCCGGTCAAAGTGTCACTTTTCACGATTCGAAGAAACATCTGGCGACCTCGACGATCGATGTGGAAGTCATCATCGACATGCAGCACCTGATCAACGTATCCGACCCGAACAATAACATCAGCAAGAAGACCCTGGGACCCCACTGAGGGAGCGCGGAAAGAGTTTTGTGAACGGAATGGCCATCTCGATAGCGTGGCGGTGGAATCTAAGCCGCTGAAAATTAAAATTGAAAAGGAAGGCAACAAATGACGCAGAAAATGACACCGAGAATGATTCGGCTGGGAAGCGTGCTAATCGTGGCGATGCTGCTAACGGCGTTGGCGCCCGCGGCGAGGTCGCAGGCATTCCAGCTCTGTTCGATCACGGAGATTGGTGTGCGCACGGACATGGTCTCCGCAAAGGTGAACGCGAGCAAAGCCGCGTTTCAATTCAAGGTCACGGACGCTGCGCTGTTGAAGTCACTGAAGGTCGGACAGGAAGTGTACGCGAATTTCACCACGAAGCAAGTCTCGCTCGACGGCAAAAGGATGCTCGGCGAGATTATCAGCCCACCACAAGGTGCTGCCCCATTGGCCGAGCGGAAGACTGCTCCGGCAGCGGCGGCAGCGGCGACCACGACGGTGGACGCGGGCCAGAACAAACTAGGGCCTGTTCAGTTGTGCACGGTCACCGCGCTTAACACCTATACCGGCGTGGTGACGGCGAAAGAGAACGCCACCGGGCAGATGATCACCATCGCACACTTACAGTCGATTGAAGGTGCAAAGCTGTTCCAGACCTTCAAGGTAGGCGGCCAGGTTGACCTCCAATCGATGGAAGGCGCGGCACTGACTTCAGGGTCCCACGTGCGTGTCACGGTGCAGGGGCTCCCGCCCCTAGACGGAATCGTCGCCTCGACGAGCTCGGGGACGACATCCGCTGGTGCCCAGTCCGCTGGTTCAACGAAGACTTCGGCAGCGGCAGGGTCCGCAGCGATGACGCAAAACGTGAGACAGCTCGGTGCTCTGCCGCAGCTCTCTTACGGGACTCCCCATCCTGCACCCACTGCCCCCCGAGGCATACCTGCGCGATGGGAATCGCACGGAAGCTACGTGCACATCCGTGGGTACGATGGAATTGATCAGGCGCAAGGCATCCCCGAGGGAGTCAAGACCTTGCTAAAAATACATGTGATGGCTCTCGAACCCGGTGAACCCGACCATTACCTCGTAAACCCCCAGCTAGCCGTGGAGTGGAGCAAGACTCATCCTGTACCCCCGGAAGTTAAACCGCCCAGCACAAGTGACGGTCACTCCGGATGCAGCGCCTGGTCCATACATTGCGCGGGAGAGGTTGTGAAGCATGCGGAGGACGAAACCTCCCGGCAGGCCGAGATGCTCCGCCAACAAGCCCAGGCTGACTGGAAACACTGGAGCACAGAACTTACTAAGGATTGGCATGAGGCAGAAGGTTGCCTCGCGGATAATACACTGCCTCTGGATAATATCCCGATTGAGTTCGCCGCCTCGCCTAGCGTGGGGATACATCTGGAACAAAGTGGTAAGACCACGAACGGGTCGGCTTTCGGAGGCACCACGAGCGGTTCGGCCTCCGGGAAGGCCGAAGGAACGGTCAACTTAGCTTTGCCCATGAAGTCTCCGGACTTCCGGGCAAACCTAGAGGTGTTCTACATCCCATGTCTGCCGTTCATGGTCCGGCCCAAGAGCATCAGCGGGCATGGGACGGTGACGGTTGGAAGCAGACTGACTGCCGCGGTGAAAGTTACCGGGCAATTCGATGAAAACATTTCCACCGGCAGCGCGCAAGTTCCCATTGTCTTGATTCCCATCGTCCTCTTTGGTGTTCCGATAGCGGAGATGGAGGTGAGCGCTTATGTCGAAGGGAATATTGAAGTCAGCGGCGATGGCGCGTTCACTGCAAACTTCGCATTGGATAACCCGCACGAGATGAAGTTAGATTTTAAATGCGACGGGCATGGTTGCACCGGGCGTTCGCAGCCCGTGCCGGTACCCACGATAGCCACCGAGACCGCCCAGCTCAACGGCCGAATCCGCGTCGAGCCGACGATCTTCACCGCCGTTCAACTCGACTTCGATTTTGGCGCCCTTACCGCGCGCGCCGGACCCCAGCCATATTTGCTTGGTGAAGTCTATGGTTGCGTAGGCGCAGCCGCGTCTCAGAATCTCAGCAACGGAACGTCCACGGCGCAGGACTGGCACGCACTCACGGCGGATGTGGATTGGGGAATAGATCTGCGCGGCCAAGTACTGCTGGGCGGAGAGAAAGTGTTCGATAAGACTCTCCACGGCGTCGTAAAGAAGAATACGCACATCTGGTTCAAGGATCTATGGCCGGGCGGCTCCACGGCGCTTTATCCGCTTGTGGATGGCGCTGCGCAGGCGTCGATGGGCACCCCTGCGCTTTACCAGATCAAGATGCCCTCCTGCTATCCGTACCCGGACAAAATGAAATACCAGCTCGCCTGGACCGGCGGCGCCAGCCCATCGATCGGCGCTTCTGGCTCCGCCGCGGCGAGCGGCGTTTCTGGCGCGACCGCGGCGACCCGCAGTGCAGGGCGGTCGGGCGCGGCTTTGAAACTTGTTGCGAGTGGCGCTCCATCAACCTCCACGAACGCTTCGGGCGCCTGCAACTTGCAACCGGCGCAAGGCACTTGCGAATTCGATCCGGTGAAGAACCTTGCGCTCGGCTTGGTCTGGCCCGTAGCAGGAGCCAACAGCGTGGCGGTAACCGCCGTGAGCGATACGCATGGCCGGGAATATAAGGCGGCGCAGCCTACGACAGTGAATGTCACGGTCCAGTAGTGATGCGCCGGCCTCGCTTCTCGATGTGCTCGACAGTGTTCCTGCCAGGGACCGCAGGATCATTTGCCCAACGGTCCCGAACGATGAGCTCAACATTCTGAATTCTAAAAAGGAGCAGCAATGAACACAATGCCAAATCAAATATCGAATGCAGCAGTATCTCCGAGCTTCACTCCTGCGCCCCCGCGAAAGGGCTGGTTTTCGCGCAATTGGAAATGGCTTGTGCCAACGTTTCTAATTGTTTTCTTTGGTTTGCCGCTGGCACTGATCGGAACCGTCTTCGCAGCGATGAAGAATTCGGATGTGGCGAAGGAAGCTCTTCTCCGCGCCCAGGCAAACCCGCTCCTCGTTCAGAAGCTTGGCAGGCCGATCGAGGCTGGCTGGCTGGTCAGCGGCTCCATCAATGTATCGGGGGCCTCCGGCGATGCTGATCTTACCGTGCCCATCTCGGGTCCAAAGGGGCAGGGGAAAATCTATGTTACTGCCCACAAGGGTGCAGGCGCTTGGGATTACCAGGTTATGGTGGCTGCCATTGAGGGAAGCAATCAGAGGATCAATCTGCTCTCGGAGGCGACGGCCGGAGCTGAGTTGCCCGCAACGCCGCCGATACCGCAAGGCCAGCCAGCGGAGGGAACTCCGTCGGTGGAGACTCAGCCGGCCACGCCCGCTTCTCAGCCGGCGGACCCACCATCTGCCTCCACCTCAGCCGCAGCGGCGGCGCCTGCCGCTGATCAGGCGGCTGTAATTCAATCGCAAGAAACCACAGCCCAGGGCATCGTAGCCGAAATCACCGAATGCCGGCGGAAGGAAGGTGTCCTCACCATAAAGGCTCGATTCCGCAACACGTCCAATAAAACCGCGCATTTGACGCTCATCCGCTATCCACCTGAAGGGGATCACGAAAGGTTTTACGTCACGGCCGCTAACAAGAAATACTTCATCCTTAAGGACTCGGACGGCATAAATTTGTCCAGCAACAGCGTTGGCAATGACGTCGGCAATTCCGTCAAGCTTAACTTGGAGCCGGGGCAAACTTTCCTTTGGTGGGCGAAGTATCCGGCGCCTTCGGCCGACGTGAAGAAGATCAATTTCATGATGCCCGTCACTCCCCCGTTTGAAGATGTTCCCATCACCGATAAATAGCACTTGAGGTTAGTTCGGCCTGGGGAGGAAGTATGGCGACACCGCGAAGCTTGAAAATAGTCTTATTACTTCTCGTTCCTTACGCCGCATCAACGCAGACGAAGTACACCGATCCGGATTCGCCGGCGGTGCAGGCCGCGGCCCGGGCGGCGCTGCCGCACGCCAAAGTTGTGGACATCGTGGGCGTAACCCGTGAAATCCTGGGCCTGTCCAGCGGAATCCAGGGTGCGACCAGCGGAATCCAAAGTGTGTTGGAGGATCTCGGGGCGAAAGTCACCGAGCACGAAGTAAGGATCGAGCTGAACGCTGACGTTCTCTTCGACTTCGATAAATACAACTTGCGCCCCGAAGCCGCCGGCAGTTTGCACAAAGTCGGTGAGGTTGCCAAGAGTTACGGCACAGCGCCTCTGACAATTGAAGGTCACACCGATGGCGTGGGTTCACGCGCCCATAACATGAAGCTTTCGGATGACCGCGCCGCCTCCGTAAAAAATTGGCTAGTGCAAAATGCGGGCGTTTCCGCTTCTCGAATAACCACTCGAGGCTTCGGAGAGACCAAGCCAGTTGCGCCCAACACGAACCCAAATGGCAGCGACAACCCCACGGGCCGCCAGAAAAACCGCAGGGTCGAGATCACCATCCGCACGAGTTAGAAGCGGCATGGAAAACTGCCGGAGCTATCTACAGTCGGCTGCAGTCAACAAGAACTGATCCGGCTTACAGCACGGGCAGTGATGCCAAGGCTTGCAGCTGCCGCTCTATGAGCTCTCCGAGTGGAATGGGAGAAAATGCCATGACTCCGTCAACTGTTGCCAGAACGCCGAGCAGCGAATTCGGTTACTTCCGGTTAGCCCGTCAACCGTCCACAGTACTAGGCTGAGACTGGAATCCCTGTTTGTGATCACGAATGTTGTTGAATCCAGGAGGAAGTAAAGATTGGCAGTCCCAGCATTCCCATGCCGTATTTCGCCATGAGCTCTCGCATAGTATCGGGACTCTTTTTTGTCCACCGGCACTTTCCCGATCTCGTCAAAAAACTTCTCAAACCCACCGAGTTGACACATGAGGATCAACTTGCCATTTGCTGCGGCCGTGTTCGCGCACACGTGAGGGATGCCGCGCGGCAACCAGACGCTGCCGCCAGTCAGCAGATTGTGCTCTTCGCTCCCCGCTCTAAAAAGGAATTCACCGGATAGAACGTAATACCATTCGTCTTCGCGATGGTGAACGTGCAGGAATGGGCCGGAGCGCGGCAATGCGTTAAGCTCAAAAACCGTGCATCCCCCTGCGCGATCTTCGCTTGATACCTTACACGGAGACGCTTTGGCCTGCGCCGCACTTCCGAACGCGAAGCGATTCTCGCCGGGCTTGCCTAGGCAACCTTCCCGGTAGTAGCCGCCCGCGCCAGCATCATTGAGCTGACGGATGCGATTCCGAAAGCATAGAGCAGCGTGCGGCGATCGATGTGTGACATGGCGCGAATCTTGCACCCTGAAATGACAGATCACAACTCACAACGCGGTTCCGGACTGATTGTCGCCAACTCGGAAGTTATCCTAAGGCCCCGAGTCGCGTAACCGGACATGTGCGGTTTTGAAAAGTAGTTGGTCGAACGGGTGAAAGTACTACAGTTCTACTACAATTGCCCTTTTGGGGATTTTCAAATGTTCGGCGCAATCGTTCCAAATCATTATAAAATAAGGGCGTTAGTACACGTGGGGCCCGTAGCTCAGCGGTTAGAGCAGCGGACTCATAATCCGTTGGTCCTAGGTTCAAATCCTAGCGGGCCCACCAACATTTCATTTGCCCCCAAATCGTCGGTCAGTTTGCCGCCGGAACTTGCTGTTCCCGTTAGGGCGCCGCTGGGATAGAATTGCCGCCTCTTACCAAATTTTCAAGACTTCAAGCGCGAGGTGCACGGATGCGTCTGCTATTTTTGTTTGTCTCGCTGCTCGCTGCTGCGATCGCGGTTGCGCAAACCCAGAAGTCTCCTGACGTTGCGCCCTTCGTTAGCGTTGACGCGCCGATCTTTGTTCTTAACCACGTCCGAGTCATCGATGGGACAGGTGCTGCGGCAAAGGAAGATCAAGCGATTGTGATAGCGAACGGCAAGATTCAGTCCATCGGCCCGGCTGCGTCGGTCCAAGTCCCTCAGGGAGCACAACTCTTAGATCGCTCCGGCTATACGGTCATTCCCGGGCTTGTTGGAATGCACAATCATCTCTACTATACGAATTCGATCTCCGTGCAAGTTGCTGGCGGAAGGATTGGCGAGCCAGGGTTGTTCGTCGCGGAAATCCCTTACACCGCGCCGCGACTATATCTAGCGGCGGGTGTAACGACAATGCGCACCACCGGGAGCCTGGAACCCTACGCCGACCTGAAGGTAAAGAGCCGGATTGACGCGGACCTGATGCCGGGACCAAGCATCGATGCTACGGCGCCGTACCTGGAAGGCGCACCGACGCGATTTGCTCAAATGCATGAATTGACCGGACCGGACGATGCAAAACGCATGGTGGACTACTGGGCGGCGGAAGGCATGACGTCGTACAAAGCATACATGAACATCACGCGCGAGGAGCTAAACGTAGCGATTCAGCAGGCCCACGCACACAAACTGAAACTGACAGGGCATCTGTGTTCGGTGACCTGGCCGGAAGCGGTAGCCCTGGGAATCGATGATTTGGAACATGGGCCCGTATTTACGGACACCGAATTCGTTGCGGACAAGAAGCCGGATGTGTGCCCATCAGGGGGCGGCGGCAGTTGGGCAAAACAGGATGTGAATGGAACGCAAGTGCAGCAGTTGATCCATGATCTCGTGGCGCACCACGTCGCGGTGACTTCGACGCTGCCTGTGTTTGAGGCCAGCGTCCCGGGAAGGCCGAAATTGCAGCCGCGCACATTGAATGCGATGTCCACGGATGCGGCCCAAAGCTACCTGACCGCGCGGGCGAACGTCCCGCTGGACTCGCCCATGACGGCGTTGATGCGCAAGGAAATGGATTTTGAGGTGGCATTCGTCAAAGCCGGAGGCTTGCTGCTGGCCGGGCCGGATCCAACCGGAAATGGCGGAGTGCTTCCAGGATTCGGCGATCAACGCGAAATAGAACTGCTGGTGGAAGCGGGGTTGACCCCAGTGGAAGCCATTCATGTGGCCACGGAGAATGGCGCTTCGTACCTCGGACGGCAAGATCGAATTGGAACCCTGTCCCCCGGCAAACAGGCAGACCTCGTCGTGATTAAGGGCGATCCCTCAAAGAACATTGAAGAAATTGAGAACGTCGAAACGGTGTTTAAGGCCGGGATCGGCTACGATTCCAAGGAATTGATTGACAGCCTGCGAGGACAGGTCGGGATTCGTTAGGCGCCTTCGGTCTTTGACCTGCGGATTTCCGTCCTAGCCCGCCTGCGCGCGACGAAGCACGCCCCGTTCGAGTTCGCGTTCCGCTTGGAGCCAATCGTCCAGATCAAGGCCTGGTTGTTCGCCCCGTTCGAGATAGATTTCGTATGCGCGACGTCTGATTTCCTCGTCACGTGCCGAGTTCCCTGCTGAAACCTCTCCAGTCTCCGCCTGGGTCGAGGGTGCCCGGAGCTCCGTAATTTCGTTTTTCCTTGGTTTCAACGACATACTCATCTCCTTCTTCCTAGTTATTGGATTGCTGTTGATCGCCGAATGGTGTTCGTGCGTTCGCTCTGCGCGAGACATTGCCGCGCAGGCAAAACACGAATCCGGCTAGCAAATCGAGTTTGATGCACCAGCTTCGGTATCACTGACCTTCGAAGCGCGTTCTTGGCGTGGAACAGCCGTCCTTTGGCTGCAGCCAAAGAGGTGCCCATCGCTTCCGCGGCTTCGCGGATCGAGCGTTCTTGCAGTTGAATCTGAGCTACCACCCGGAGGGTCGGTCGCAGGCGCTGGATGGCTTCTCTTAGCATGTCTGCTTCTTCGCTTTGGGCGTAACAGCTTTCCGGATTCGGCCGATGGTCGGTTATGTCGCAGCGCAGGCCATCCGGGCTAAACTCATCGTTACAGTCCGTGACAATCTCAGGCGAGGCGCGTTTCTTTCGGAGAATCATGAGCGCGGAGTTGATGGCGATGCGCGTGAGCCAAGTCGGGAAACTGGACCGGCCGTCAAAGTCCGCCATGTGAACAAAAGCTCTCAGTAGCGCGTCTTGAACTGCGTCTTCCGCATCCTCACGGCTTCTGGTTATCCGATGCGCAGCACGAAAGAGTTGCTGTCTATGTCGCTCGGAAAGTGTGGCGAAGGCCATGGAATGCCCTCTCTTGGCGGCTTCCACGAGGCTCCCCTCACTCAGTCCGTGAGCGCTGCCCCTTGTGGTGGCATTCGTTTCTGCCGATCGTTCCGTGAAGGAGCGCATACCTATGAAGCTCCGTCCTTTGTAACCAAAACCATGCGGAACCTTGCTTTGCCTTGCATCATGCGGGCGTAAGCGTCAGCAGCGTGCTCGAGAGGAAGTGTCTCGATCATCGGGCGGATATTCTCGAGGACGCTGAAGGCAAGGGTGTCCTCGCTGTCAATCGGAGTGCCGGTCAGGCTCCCGTAGATCGAGCGCCCCCCAAAGACGAGCGGAAACGCATTTAACTGGATCGGGTCTCCCGGTACACCCACCACGATGAGCTTGCCGCGGGCTGCAAGACCGGACACCAGCGGTCCCATCGCGTCACCACTGGTGGCCGTTGCGAGAATCGCTCGGGCTCCTCCCATACGCTGCAGCACCGCCGCGGCATCTTCGACGGCAGAATCGATGTAGACGTGCGCGCCCAAGTCTTTGGCAAGCTTTTCCTTCTCGCGCCCTCGCCCGATGGCGACCGTGCGGAATCCCATGTGCCGCGCAAACTGGACGCCAAGATGCCCAAGGCCACCGATGCCTTGCACGGCGACCAAATCTCCGCCGCGCAAGCCGGCGTTGCGAAGAGCGTTGTAGGTGGTGATACCTGCGCAGAGGAGAGGTGCGGCCTCAGCGGAACTGAGCTCATCAGGAACGGAAGCGATGCCGTGCGCTTCCGCGATCATCACTTCCGCATATCCCCCATCCACGGTCACTCCCAGTACCACGGGGTTCTGACAATTCACCATGTCTCCGCGTCTGCACGGTTCGCAGACGCCGTCTTCGCCAGCGATCAAGCCGACGCCGGCCCGTTGACCGATTTTCCATCGGGACACGCCTGCACCCAACGCTTCAATGCGGCCAACGACTTCATGCCCGGGAACGCGCGGCAGTTTCAAACCCGGATAGATGCCTGTAATCGTGGCAGCATCGGTGTGGCAGATTCCACATGCCTCTACCCGAATCCGAACCTGACCTGGCCCTGGCTCAGAGACCGGCCGTTCCACTACGCGAAGGGCGCCGGGCGCTGAGACTTCCACAGCTTTGTACGTGCTTTTCACCTATGTGTCCTCTCATTTGTCTCCGCTCGATGCCACCCTCAATCTTTTTCCCTCTCCATCCATTCGCGAATATAGGGAGCGCAGTTCTCAAGCTTTACGCCATCCGCTTCACAACGCGCGAGAAAGCCCATCGCGTCGCGACCGACTAGACTCACATCTTTCAGGTCGACAACGATGTCGCCGTAATTCGCTTGGAGTTCAAAAAGTCTCCTCAACTCGGCTATCGCCGGTGTTTCGATTCGGCCGCTTAGGGTGAACACTGTGAATCCCCCTCGCGCCGCAGTTTCAATCCTAAAAGTCATTGATCAGGCCGTTTGACCATATGGCAGTCGCGGCCGTGCTGCACTGCCTTCGAGCACCGATCACGAGCAGTGCAAATGAGTACCCAATTGGATCTCATTGAAAACATGGCTCGAATACGAATTTGGAGTGACAGAATCTTAGGAAGTGCCAGGATTTCGGGAGTTCAACGAGGGTATTTACCCGATAGTGTTTTTCTTTATGTTGAGTTGTTTGATTTTCAAATCTAGCGTTGACCTCGGGATTCCGAGTTTGGCAGCCGCACCATTTGGCCCCGCAACCTTTCCGTTGCTTGCCGCAAGAGCCGTTTCGATGAGTTCCTTTTCATAGCTCTGGAGGGTCTCTGTGAGGGGACTCGATGACTTCGGGCGAGCTGCGTCCTGGCTTGAAAGCCAGGCCTCGTCGATCCAAAAAGTATCCCCGGTGCAGAGGATTACAGATCTCTCCACGATATTCTGCAACTCACGAATGTTGCCTGGCCACTGATAGGACTGGCATAGCTTGATGGTATTTTTGTCGATCTTGCTGATTTGCTTTCCGGTCTTGTCCGCATAGCGCCTCACGAAGTACTCGACCAGCATCGGAATGTCTTCCTTTCGGTTCCGGAGAGGCGGCACATGGATCGGGAAGACGTTTAACCTGTAAAAGAGATCTGCCCGGAAGACTCCTGAAGCGATCGCAGCCGATAAATCGCGGTTGCTGGCGGCGATGATTCGAACATCTGCGGGAATGACGCGGCTCCCCCCAACTCGCTCAAATTGGCGCTCCTGAAGGACGCGAAGCAATGCAATCTGAGTTTCCGCGGGAAGCTCGCCGATTTCATCGAGAAAGATGGTGCCGGAATCCGCCAGTTCAAAGCGGCCCTGGTGCCGCTGCAAAGCGCCGGTGAAGGCACCCTTCTCGTGGCCAAACAATTCCGAGGCGATGAGCGAAGAAGGAATCGAGGCGCAATTCACACTAATAAAAGCCTGGCCGGCACGCTGCGAACCCTTATGTATCGCGCGCGCAATCAGTTCCTTCCCTGTTCCGGTTTCGCCGGTAATCAACACCGTGGAGTCGGTGGGAGCCACTTTCACTATGCTGGAGAGGACAGTTTTCAACGCGGGGGAGGAACCTACAATCTCCTCAAACATGAAAGCCTGATCGATTTGCTCCCTGAGGACCACGTTCTCGTCATGAAGCTGGTCTTTCAGCCGCTTGATTTCCTCGAAGGCCTTCTCCAATTCAGCTCTAGCTTGCCGCTGTGCGGTGACGTCCATCACCGCCCCAGTAAACTCAGTGATTCCTGACTCGTTTTTTGATGCATGAGCCACAATACAGATGTGTTTGACGGAATCGTCGGGCAACAGAAGGCGGCATTCGACATGGCAATCTTTCCCATCGCGGATCGCCTGGTCGATGTGTTCCCGAACTAAAGCCCTGTCTTCCAGGTGAACCCGCTGGAGAACACGTTCGACCGAGGGTTCGGTGGACCGGTCGTATCCGTATATTCGGAAGGTTTCGTCCGACCACGTCATCTTGCCCGTGGATGGATTGCAGCCAAAGCTGCCGGTCTGACTCAGTCGCTGCGCTTCGGTCAGGTAAACTTTGCTGCGGCGCAATTCCTCTTCTGCTTTCTTGCGGTCGTCAATATCCGTCGCCAAGTAATACCAACGGATAATGCGACCTTCGGCATCACGCTCCGGACGGCTTCGGTTGTGGTACCAACGCCACACGCCATCGGGTCCACGGCTACGCTGCTCGAAATCAAGCGGTTGCCCAGTCTCGATCGAGCGTCTATAGGCGTCGATCATGCTAGGAAGGTCATCCGGATGAATGTTGTCGCTGGCGGACCAATTCTTCAATTCCTCAATCGTCATGCCGAAATATTCCAGGATTTGACGGTTGACCAGTTCGATCTCGCCAGCCGCATCCGAGGTAGATACAAACCCGGGGATACTGTCGACGATCAGGCGCAGGCTCTGTTCATTTGACCGGAGAGCCTCCTCGGCACGCTTCCGATCTTCAATATCAGTGTTCGTTCCGTACCATTTCACAATCCTTCCCGAATCGTTGCGCAAGGGACTCGCACGGAACAGGAACCAGCGATATTCACCGTCGAAGCGGCGCAGGCGCCCTTCAATCTCACCAGTCTCCCCCGAAGCTAATATGCGTCGCCAATAATCCACGAGCCTGCCCCGGTCGTCCGGGTGAACTGCAACGGTCCAGCCCCAATCCGACGCCTGTTCCGGAGAGAGGCCGGCATAATCCAGCCATCGCCGGTTGAGGAATTCGGCCGAGCCGTCGGGGCGAGCAGACCAAGCCAACGCCGGGATCGTGTCGATGATGGTTCGCAGTTTGTTTTCCGAGTTCTGGACTTCGACGAGAGCCTTCTTGAGGGCTAGGCCTGATCGTTCAAGCTCGATCGCGACGAGCGCGATGTGGCCAGCCGCCTGGATCAATTCAAGATCACGATTGTTTGGAATCCGCGGCTCCGCATAGGACAAGCAGAAGGTGCCAAGAACCTCGCCGTCTTTCGAAATGATCGGTTCGGACCAGGCCGCACAGAACCCGTGGCTTAAGGCCAAATCTCGAGCTTCATCGGGCCATCGCGGGTCGTTGGAAATATCCGGGATAATCACTCGTTGTTTCGTGAAAGCGGCGGTGCCGCAAGAACCTCTGTTGGGACCAATCGGCCATGGTGTGATGGCCGCCGTAAATGCGGCGGGAAGATGAGGGCCGGCACCCGGCAGCAGCTGCTTGCCATCCGGATCCATCAAACAGACCATTGAAGTAGTAGGTGGGGCGTGGGCATCGATGGCGGCGCACAAATCGTTCAGGACCGCGGAGAGGCTTGCGCCATTGGCCATCATTTCTAGAGTTCGTTTCTCTGCGGCTAATAGCGATTCCGCCTGCGATGGGGCCGTGGCATTGGGTTCTTGTTTGGATTCAGAGCCAGCCGGCGGTACGACGCCCACGGAATGACCGAATGGTATTTCGTGGTCTGGTCTGAGTCGTGGTTCCGGGGAGCTCATTATATTCTCGATCTTGGGTTCCGTGTTCGAGCCCTCGCGATAC
>DATMOO010000184.1:0-45517 GCA_035568275.1 Candidatus Sulfotelmatobacter sp. | reverse complement strand
AGGAATCCGTCAAGCTCGCCAAACAACTTCATCCGCAAGTGGTCATCATGGACTGCGCTCTCCCCGGTATGAATGGACTCGACGCCACGCGCCGGATCATCGAAGACTCTCCCGAAACAGCCGTTCTCATGCTCAGCATGCACAGCGAGAGCACCTGGGTCCGACAGGCGATCGAAGCCGGCGCTAAAGGATATGTTCTAAAAGACGCAATGGATCTGGAGCTTGGCCCGGCAATCCGCAAAATCGCCGCCGGAGAAACAGTCTTCGACCCCAAAGTCGAGCAAAAGACCGCCCTCCGCGGCGAGCGTAACGCTGCCCTGACTCAACGCGAACTCGAAGTGCTGCAACTGATCGTCGATGGCAAGTCGAACAAAGAGATTGCCACGGCGCTTGACTTGAGCGCGAACACCGTCGCCGTTCACCGCGCGAACATCATGAACACACTCGGCATTCACAAGACCGCTGAACTCGTCGTCTATGCCATCCGTGCCGGCCTGGTGAACGTTCCGTGAATCGCAGGTCTTTCCTGGGAGGAATGGCTGGACTGGCATCCTGGTCGCAGCTTTCGCGGCTGCAATCCTTCGCGGCACAATCCGCCGCGAGCAATGCCCTCGGATTCCGGTTTACGGACGTCACAAGCCAGGCCGGCATCCATTTTCGGCACAATAGCGGCGCCTTCGGCGGCAAATTCCTGCCGGAAACTCTCGGCTCCGGATGCGCCTTTCTCGACTATGATCGCGACGGTTGGCAAGACATCCTTCTCATCAATGGCTCTGACTGGCCTGGTCACAAGAAATCCCGCAGCACGCTTCGCCTGTATCACAACGATGGCGACGGCACCTTCACCGATGTAACCGCTCGTGCCGGCCTTGATGTCGAGCTCTATGGCATGGGCGTAGCCGTGGGCGACTACAACAACGACGGATATCCCGATATTCTCGTCACGTGCGTTGGCCAGAACCGCCTCTTCCGTAACACGGGAAAAGGAACGTTCGTTGATGTCACCAATACCGCGGGACTCGGCAAGCGGGAAGGCTTCAGCACTTCTGCCCTCTGGTTCGACTACGATCGCGACGGCCTTCTCGATCTCTTCGTCTGCAACTACGTGAAGTGGTCTCTCGAAGCCGACATCTTTTGCAGCCTCGACGGCAAGCATAAGTCGTACTGCACGCCAGAAGCGTATCGCGGCGCCACCTGCTGGCTGTTTCACAATCGCGGCAATGGCACCTTCGAAGATGTGACGGCGACCAGCGGAGTCTTCGACAGCAGCTCTAAATCTCTGGGCGTAGCTTTATTGGACGAAAATGGTGACGGCTGGCCCGATCTCCTGGTGGCCAACGATACTCAGCCGAACAAGCTCTACCGCAATCAGCACAATGGCACCTTCAAAGATGCGGCAGTCGAGGCCGGCATCGCCTTCAGCAGTGAAGGCAAAGCGCGCGCCGGCATGGGAGTCGACGTCGCCGATTTCGACAACTCCGGCACATCGGGCGTCGCCATCACTAATTTCGACAATGAGATGATCGGCCTGTATCGTCTCAGCGGAAAGAGTTTCGAAGACATTGCCCCGCAATCCGGAGTCGGCATTGCCTCTCGCAATAGCCTCGGATTCGGCTGCTCTTTCCTCGATGTCAACCTCGACGGCTGGCTGGATTTTGCCGTTGCCAACGGACACATCGACGAAACGGTTCGCAACATTCGCGGCAATGTCGGATACGCTCAGCCACCGCAACTCTTCCTCAACGGCGGCAAGGGGACGTTTCGTGAGGTTGCCGCAGATGCTGGTGAAGGCTTCGACCGTCCCAAAGTCGGCCGCGGCCTTGCCTACGGCGATTTCGATCGTGACGGCGATTTAGACCTCTTGATCACGACCAACAATGGCCCCGCTTACCTCTATCGCAACGACCAGCTTGCTGGGAACCGCAGCATCCGTTTCCAGCTCGTCGGAACGAAATCCAATCGTGATGCCATCGGCGCTACCGTCCGCATCTTTGCCGGCGGCATGGCGCAGTCGCGCGTAGTCAAGGGCGGTTCGAGCTATCTTTCACAGTCCGAACTCCCGCTGACGTTCGGAGTGGAGAAGCATGATCGCATCGATCGCGTCGTAATCGATTGGCCCAGCGGACAAACGCAAGAATTCAAGAATCTGGCTGCAGGCCGTGCCTACGACTGCACGGAAGGAAAGGGAATTGTCCCGCGGGATCGTTACTGACCGGAATGAGCCGAGTGTCTCACGACTGTCCCCGTTGCCACCAGATCAATCTCCACCGTATCGCCGACCCGCAGAAACAAGGTGCTGGGATTCTTCATTCCCCACTTCTGATACGGCACGGTGAAGTGAACGGTTGCCGTCCATTGCTCCCCGCTCGTTTCCACCTGCGCGGGAACAGTGATCTCGCGGTCCGTCCCGTGGATGTTGAACATGCCATGAATAAGCACAGAGGACTTACCAGAACTCGCAACCACCCCATCGATCCGGTCAGGACGGAATGCAATCTCCGGATAGCGCGTGCTTTCCAGGACTTCCTTATTCATTTTGCGATCGCGCATCCCGCTGCCGCTATCCCCGCTCGCGGCATCCACCACAACCTGTCCCGATACTTTTCCGTCCGCTTCGACTTGAAGGTCCCCTTGCTTCAAATTGAAGGTTCCGCGCACAGTGTGAAGCACATCCCCCAGGGTGAACTTCACAGAACTCTGCGCCGGATCGACCCTGTAGTCAGCGTCCTGAGCCGCAGCCAGTACGGTGCCAACAGGCAGGAGCAAGGCTGTTAAGACAATTCGTTTGCGAACCCAGCTATACATCCTATCCATGGCTAAGCGCTGATCAGCCCCCATCCAAGGGTCAATCCGTCCCACACCAAATCTCGTGGCGGCAACGCTCCCACATGCAGAGCCAGCAGTCGCCGAAACAATTCCGGGCGCTTCCGAAAGACTTGCAAGGTCCGATGTTGTAGCCGTGGTCGTCCATCCAGCGTGAGCATGAGTCGCGCCATCAGCAGCGGACGCAGCGCCAGCCGGTCGTGAATCTTCTGATAGGGACTCAGGTCCCCCGCTTCCATGCATCCGGCCAGCGCCACTGCCTGGCTGAACGCCAAGCCTAGACCTTCTCCGGTGATCGCATCCACCGTGCCTGCCGCATCACCGATCAGCGCGACGTTGGCACGCCACACGCGCTTGAGCCGCCGGTTGCCTGTCACGGCTCCGCGTTCTGTCGTCACCGCCTCCGCTCGCTCCAGCCGCGCACTCAACCTTGGCAATTCCTTCAGACCATCTTCCAGCCGACTGGGATCGTGTGACGCCATCGCAACACACACCTGCTCATCGCTTACCGCGGTCGCGTAACCTTGGCAGCGCTCGCCCCAATGCACTTCCATGTGATCTGTCCACGGAGCAACGCGATAATGCCTCCGGAAGGCAAAACGCAGTCGAGGCCGGTAGCCTGCCTCCAGACCCGCCCACCGCCGAACACGCGAGTTCGATCCATCCGCCCCGATAATCCAGCGCGCCCGCACAATGTCCTTTCCGACATGGACTCCATCCGCGCTGACGCCCGTCACCGCCGTGCCCCAAAGCAACTCACTACCAACCTGTGCGGCGCGTTCGGTCATCACGCGATGCAAGACCGTCCGCCGTGCAGCAAGCCCGAATCCGCCAGCCGGAAACAAAGCATCTGTAGACAACTCGCGACTCAAAAACCGGATGCCCTGAAACCGATACGCCTCCGAAAGAGGCAACTGAAGGCCAAGCCGCTCCAGTGCAGCCAGCCCATCCGGCATCAGGCCTTCTCCGCACGCCTTGTCGATTGGCGGTTGCCTGCCATCCGCGACGGTCACGCGAAGTCCTCGCTGTCGCGCCGCGATGGCCATAGCCAATCCTGCGGGTCCACCGCCAACCACGAAAACGTCCGTTGAGTTCACCAAATCGAAATCCTCACCATTTCAAAAGAACGAGCTCCGAGCAGAATCCCGGTCCCATCGCCGCCAACACACCAATCGTTCCAGGCTCTGGGCGCCGGTTCCGCATGACATCTTCCAGCACGACCAGCACCGAGGCCGACGACAGATTCCCCACCCTCTTCAAACAATCCCAGGAAGCGTCGAGCTGCCCGTTATGCAGATCCAGTGCGGCAGCCGTCGCTTCCAAAACCTTCGGTCCTCCGGTATGGAGTACCCAACTCCCGATGTCGCTTCTCTGGTGGCCGTGATCCGCCAGAAACGAATCCACATCGTGCCCCAGATGTTCGCGAATCAGCACCGGGACTTTCGGAGACAGCACGATGTTGAAGCCTCTTTCACTCACCTTCCAGCCCATCATCTCTTCCGTGTCCGGATAAAAAACTGACCGCGTCGCCACAATCTCCGGCCCATCTGCATTCAGCTCACTTCCTGTGACCACGACCGCCGCCGAGCCATCCGCAAACAGTCCCGACGAAATCAGGTTAGCCACCGTGAGATCCTGTTTCTGGATCGTCAGAGAACACAGCTCGACCGAAACCAGCGCCGCAGCCTGCGATGGATAGGCGCGCACATAGTCCGCTGCGCGTGCGATTCCCGCCGCACCCGCTACACAGCCAAGGCCAAAAATCGGCAGCCGCTTGATATTTGCAGGCAGGCCCATCCGATTTATCAGAAGAGCATCGATCGATGGGCTCGAGATGCCGGTGACTGATGTGAAGAAGAGTGCGCCCAGTTGGCTCTTATCAATACCCGCATGGTGCAGTGCACGACACAGCGCCTGCTCCCCCAGTTCCTGCGCGACTTGAATCCAGGCATCGTTCGCACACCCCCAGGTCTTCAAGTCGTAATATTTTTCGTACGGCAACGCCAGGTGCCGTCCCTCAACCGCAACATTACGGTGCAACCGCGCCAGCATCAGCGGATTCTTGAGTTGATCACCCCAATATTGTTGCAGTTGTTCCAGCAGGAATTTCTGAGGGTAGTAATGCTTGGGAAAGGCGCTCGCGGCGCTGGCTATTTGCATGTTGGTCTGAATCCCCAGTCCCGGCGAAGAGTCAGCGCCGTACACCCGCGGGACTTCGTGAATAAGCAGTTAGATGGCCGCGCGCGGAATACGGGTTGTACTCGTGCACTACCTGCCGTGGCTATATTGTGCTGATCTTGCGAGCCACAATTGTCATGCGATCGTCAAAAATTGTCAGCGATCGTTAAAGAAAACTGGACACGATAATACCCTAGAAACTAGCTGCGGAATGCCCGTCGCGCGAGACCCAGCGCTTCGGACCAGAACACACCAGGGGAATTCGCGAGCTCCATGACGCTCCGTACAGCAGCGACGAAAGCATCCATCTGGACTTCTTCAACCACGAGCGGCGGTGCTACTTTCAGCACCGTGAAATTATTCCCGCAGACTTGGGTCAGGAATCCGAAATCACGAAACAGGCGCATCACGAGGATCTGCCCGAACATACCGCCGTGTACCGCTCCAAACGCCTCATATGGAATTCGCAGTCGAAGCTGCTTCGGTGCCTTAAATTCGATTCCCATCAGCAGCCCCATACCACGAATTTCTCTCACCATTTCAAATTCCCGCAGCCCTGCGGTCAGTTGGTCACGCAGATATTTCCCGCTCTCGATCGCGCGCTTGCCTAATCCTTCATGTTCCAGAACCTCGAGAGTCGCTAATCCCGCGCGCATCGCCAGACTGTTCTCGCCGAACGTCGATGTATGCACAAACGCGCGGGGAAGAGATGAGTAGACGGAATCGCACACCTCATCCGACATCAACACGGCGCCAACTGGCACCAACCCGCCGCTCAGCGCTTTCGCTAGCACGACTATGTCCGGCTCGACCCCGAACTGATGCGCGGCCAGAAATGTTCCAGTGCGATACATCCCTGTCTGTACTTCGTCCAATACAAACAGCGTTCCGTAGCGCCGGCACAGGGCCTCGACGTTCCGGAGATAATCCGCGTCAGGAACGCGCACGCCGGCTTCGGACTGAATCGGCTCCACAATGAACGCCGCAAACTGCTTGCTCTTGAGTTCACGCTCCAGAGGCTCCAGCGCGCCAAAAGGAACGGTCTCAACTCCAGGCAACAGCGGTCCAAAGCCTTCTCTCCAGAATTCGTCGCTCATGAGCGACAACGCTCCGCAGGTTAGGCCGTGAAACGCATGCTCGGCGGCCAGTATCGCTGTCCGTCGGGTATGTGCTCGCGCAAACTTGATGGCCGCCTCTACGCCTTCACTCCCCGAGGAAGCAAAAAAGGCCTTGCTCAACCGTCCCCCAGCCCTGGCACACAGCCGTTCTGCTAACTCCCCCGCAAGGTCAGCTACATGGGTTTGAATCATCGCGGGGCCGCAGCGTGCTAGCTCTCGTTGCAGCGCCTCTACGACATCCGGATGGTTGTGTCCAACGTTGTGAACGCAATAGCCGGACAGAAAATCGACAATCCTGCGGCCGTCGGCTGTAAACAGCTCCGCTCCCGCGCACCTCTCGTAGCGCACGTCCATCTCGAGCAATCCGAGCAGGCGCGCCCATTGTGGATTAACATGTTGCGCGTACCGCGCTGACACGTGTTCCGATTCAACCATGTGAACTGCTGTGCCCATTTTTTGTACCCTAACCCTAAGGAGTAATCACGATCGAAGTTGGCGTTGCCGGAACGGAGTACGACCCTATCGATGTCAGCGTTCCACTGCCCGTATCCAGGCCGAACGATTGAATCACCGGGCTGGACTGGTTCCCTACGAATAAATACTTGCCGCTTGAATCTGAGGCAATGAAACTCGGCTGTGAGCCAGTCGCGAAGGGCGAAGTGGTGAGCAGAGTCAGCCCGCCATCAGACCCGATCGAGTATGCAGACACATTGCCGGATCCCTGATTTGCCACGTACAGATACTTCCCGGACTTGTCGATGAGCAAGCTGACGGGCCCGATAAAAGTCTCGCCCAGCGGCGTGCCGACCGGGGTAAGCGATCCGTCCGAATTGATCGTGAACGTCGAAATGCTGCTGTCTTTTTTGTTGGCGGTGTACAAGTGCGATCCGGCAGAGTCAATGGCCAACCCGAAAGGGTTGTTTCCAGTCAAGGTAACCGTCGGAGTTCCCAGCACGCCCTGACTCACGGGAAATGCTTCGATCCAACCCTGCGCTTCCTGTCCCGTGACGTATAAAAAATTTCCCGAGGGCGCCAAAGCCATGTTCATAGCCGATAGGCCGATGGGTGCAGTCGCGCCATTCGTCTGCTGCAACGGCGCCAGCAAGCCACCTGTCCCGATCGAAAACACTGAAATGTCATTTGATAGCGAATTCGCCGCATACAGGAAGTTCCCGGATGGGTCCATCACCAGCAGCGTGGGTGACGTGCCGGCAGGCTGCCTGGGCGTCATTTCCGTCAGTCCCCCTGTGCTCGAAACCGTGTACGCCGAAATGTTGTTGCTGCCGGAGTTGGCCGCGTACAGATACTTTCCTGAAGTATGAATCGCTAATGCCTCAACCGCTGATCCTGCGGCAATCGGACTCCCCGACAGTTGGTTCAATACTCCCGCATTCGGGTCTTCTCGATAGGCAACAATCTGGCCTCCTCCGGCGCCACTGGGAATCGCCGCAAACAGGAATCGACTGGTCGTCGTGCCGCAACCCAACCATGCTCCTATGCTTGCGCAAACCAGCAAAAGAGCCGCTGCTTTCTTTAGCATCCGTAACTCCTCGAGGAATTTGTTGAAACGAAATTCGGAACGCTGGCCTGCCCGGTGGCCTTGAACACCGGTCGCTCCCAGGTGGCTCTACTCGTGAACCCCTATCATACGGGACAAGCGGTTCCGCGCGCAGCCGTTGGGTTTCTTTCCTCTGCGATGCAGAATTTCTCGGGTGAGGTTGTACCCCGGGCCAACTGCCGTGTCGGAGACGTCCCAGGCATTCCATCTGGATTGTTTTCGTCTCGACGCAACGAGATTTTGGGTGGCGCAGCGCTTCAGCGCTGCCATCGCCTACCGCGCTCCAACGCGGCTTTAGCCGCTGAGGTTTTGCATTGCAGCAGGCGAAACTGCTGTTCTTAATGCGCCGGGCTGGGTCGGGCCGCCCCTGCCGTCGTGTCCGGCAGAGCATGATCGGCTTCGCCTTTCAGGAACAGTCTAAAGCGATCCAGGTATACGTACACCACCGGAGTGGTGAACAGCGTGAGCATCTGGCTCACTATCAGCCCTCCCACAATCGTGATGCCGAGCGGCCGATGCAACTCTGATCCTGTTCCCCTCCCCAATGCCAGCGGCAAACCGCCAAGAAGAGCCGCCATGGTCGTCATCATGATCGGCCGGAAGCGCAGGATGCAGGCGTCGTAAATGGCCTCCACTGGCTTCTTCCCTTCGTTGCGCTCCACTTCCAGAGCCACATCAATCATCATGATCGCGTTCTTCTTCACCAGCCCAATCAGCAGGATGATCCCGATCATTCCAATGACATTCAACTCGTTATGCGTCAAAAGCAGCGCCAGCAGCGCCCCGACCCCCGCAGATGGAATCGTGGAAAGAATCGTGATGGGATGAATGTAGCTTTCATAGAGTATCCCTAGCACGATGTAGACCGCAGCCAGCGCGGTGAGGATCAGGATCAGCATGTTGGAGCGCGAATCCTGGAACGCCGCGGCGGTGCCCTGAAAGCTCGCTTGGATCGTCGGAGGAAAACCGATCGTACGCTCGGCTTTCTCGATCGCATCCGTCGCTTGTCCCAGGGATACACCCGGAGCGAGATTGAACGAGATCGTTGCCGAAGGAATCTGTCCCTGGTGATTTACCGCGAGCGCTGTATTGGAAGGCTCAAAATGAGTGAAGGCGGCAAGGGGAATCGCGCTCCCTGTCGTCGACTTTAGATAGATATTCTGCAACGCTTCCGGAGTCTGCTGATATTGCTGCGCCACCTCCATGACCACGTGGTACTGGTTAAGGGCCCGGTACATCGTCGAAACCTGCCGCTGGCCGAACGCGTCGTAAAGAGCATTATCCAGCGTTTGCGGCGTGATCCCCATCCTGCTCGCCGTGTCGCGGTCAATCACGAGTCTGGCCTGAAGCCCCTTATCCTGCTGGTCCGAATTCTGGTCTCGCAGTTCCGGCAATTCCCTCAATTTCTGCAATAAACGCGGAGCCCATGAATTCAATTCCTCGATGCTCCCGCTCTGCAGTGTGTATTGATATTGCGCGTTGCCGAACCGGCCGCCGATCGTAAGCTCCTGCGCCGACTGCAAAATAAGGGTCGCGCCCGGCACCACCGCCAGCTTCCCGCGCAGGCGGTTGATCACGTCGTCGGCGCTAGGGTACCCGCATGGGTCCCAGAAATGTTTCTTCTGGCATGGACCACGCTGCTCCAGTGGTTTGAGCATCACGAAGAAGCGCCCTTGATTCAGCGCGGTATTTCCCCCGGTAGACCCCGCCATGGTATCAACCGCTGGGTCCGCCATCACGATCTTCACATAGCGCCTCATTTTGTCGGCCATGGACTGGAACGAGATGTCCTGCGCTCCGATGACTGCCCCCGAAATGCGCCCCGTATCCTGCTGCGGGAAGAAGCCCGTCGGCACCTGCGTATAGAGGTAGATGCTAAGAAAGGCCACCAGAATCGTGACGATGCCCGTCACCGCCTGATACCGGAGCACCCACTTCAAAGCATGCGTGTAGGACCCCAGCAACCGATCGAACACCCACTCGCTGGCTCGGTAGAAAATGTTGTGCTTCTCGTCCTTTTTCGGGGGTCGGAGAAATTTCGCACACAATGTCGGAGTCGTGGTCAGAGAGACGAGAAGCGATACTCCGATCGCGACACTCAGAGTAACTGCAAACTCGCGGAACAGTCGTCCCACGATCCCGCCCATCAGCAGCAGAGGAATGAACACTGCCACCAGCGAAGTGCTCATCGATAGGACGGTAAATCCAATCTCCGCCGCCCCCTTAAAGGTCGCTTGCACGACACCCATGCCGTGCTCGATGTAGCGTGTAATGTTTTCCAACACCACGATCGCGTCGTCCACCACAAAGCCCGTCGAAATGGCCAGCGCCATCAGCGACAAGTTGTCCAGGCTGTATCCCAGCAGGTACATCACCCCGAACGTTCCTACTAGCGAAAGCGGCACCGCAATGCTGGGAATGATCGTTGACCGTACCGTGCGCAGAAACACGAACACGACCATGATCACAAGTGCGATCGAGATGAGCAGTGTCCTCTCAATATCTTTGACCGAAGCTCTCACCGTTGTCGTCCGGTCCATCACGATCGAAAGCTGCATCGCCGGCGAGACCGACGATTGCAGGTATGGGATTAGCTCCCGCACCCGGTCCACCGTCTCGATGATGTTCGCGCCCGGCTGCCGGAAAACGGGCATTACAATTCCATGCTTGCCGTTGATCAGGCCCAGATTGCGCACATCCGACACCGAGTCCGTCACCTCCGCGACATCCCCAAGTCGCACCGCTGCTCCATTGTGATAGGCCACTATCAATGGCCGATATTGATCTGCGGTGAACAGTTGGTCGGTGTCGCTGAACGTATACGTCGTCGTGCTGTTCGATACCTTGCCTTTCGGGCGGTTCGCGTTGGCGGCGTTCAGCGCATTTCGGACCGTATCCAGCCCTACTCCGAGTTTGTTCAACAAAGTCGGATTGACTTCCGCACGCACCGCCGGTTGCGACGAACCCCACACGAAAACCTGCCCTACCCCATCCACCTGGGCCAGCTTTTGCGCCAGGATCGAATCGGCCGCGTCGTACATCTGCGGTACCGTCATGGTGTCCGACGTTAGCCCCAGCAACAAAATCGGCGCGTCCGCCGGATTCACCTTGCGATAGCTCGGATTGCTTGGCAGGTTCGCAGGCAACTGGCTCCGGGCCGCATTGATGGCAGCCTGTACATCGCGCGCAGCAGCATCAATATTCCGGTTCAGATCGAATTGCAGCGCGATTCCGGTGGATCCCAGTTGACTCGAAGAAGTCATCTGATTTACTGCCGCAATGCGCCCGAACTGCCGCTCCAGGGGCGTGGCCACTGCAGACGCCATGGTCTGCGGATCCGCTCCCGGCAGTCCCGCCCCGACGCTGATCACAGGGAAGTCCATCTTCGGCAGGGAAGCTACTGGGAGGAAATTGAACGCGAGGATTCCCGATAGCAGCAGTGCCGCTGCCATCAGCGATGTCCCAATCGGACGCCGGATAAATGGACCCGAGATACTCATCGTCGAATATGGGGACAGCTGCTTTCGGCTGTCCGGCGGAGCGTCGCTCCGTGCGGGTGGCGCAGCGCTTTCAGCACTGCGATCACTCACTCATCTTTCAATGCGGCTTTATAGCCGCTGAGGTGCTTCGCTTTTACTGGTGACTCCTGTTCTAGCCCTGTAGATCTAATCCGCAGGCATTTCCCGCGGAATCTCGTTCCCGATCTTGTATCGCGAGAACCTCTGCGCCAGCCGGTCAAACCACAAGTACACTACCGGCGTCGTAAAAAGCGTCAGCAACTGGCTGAGCAGCAACCCACCGACAATCGTGATTCCCAGTGGCCGCCTCAACTCTGCACCTGTGCCCGTACCAAGTGCCAGCGGCAATCCACCGAGCAGCGCCGCCATCGTCGTCATCATAATTGGCCGGAAACGCAGCAGGCACGCCTGGTAGATCGCTTCCTCGGGTGGCTTGTGCTCCTCGCGTTCCGCCTCTAGAGCGAAGTCGATCATCATAATGGCGTTCTTCTTCACAATGCCGATCAGAAGAATGATTCCGATCAGCGCCACCACCGTCAGATCGTTCCCGGTAATCATCAGCGCCAGAATCGCCCCTACGCCCGCTGAAGGCAGCGTCGACAGAATCGTGATGGGATGAATGTAACTCTCATACAGAACTCCCAACACGATGTACACCGTGATCACCGCCGCCAGAATCAGGAAAGGCTCCGACGACAGTGAATTCTGAAACGCCGCCGCAGTGCCCTGAAAGGAAGCGTGAATACTGGGCGGCAGCTGAATATCTTTCTCCGCCTGCTGGATGGCCTTCGTCGCGTCGCCCAGAGATGCCCCCGGCGCCAGGTTGAACGACAGCGTCACCACCGGAAACTGTCCCTGATGGTTGACGGCGAGCGACGCGCTTGTTGAATTCATGCGGGTAAATGCCGAGATCGGAACGGGTGCTCCGTTCGTAGTGACCGCCGCCACATTCGCCGAGGGCGCTCCAGTGTTCGGCGTCACCACGCTTGGCCGTATGTAAATGTCATTCAAATTCTCGGGAGTCTGCGCAAAATTCGGCAGCACTTCCAATACAACGTGGTACTGGTTCAGCTGCGTGAAAATCGTCGATACCTGTCGCTGTCCAAATGCGTCGTACAGCGTGTTATCGATCGCCTGCGGAAAGATCCCCAACCGCGAAGCGGTGTCGCGGTCAATCGTGATGTTTGTCCTGAGTCCGTTGTTCAGTTGGTCGGTCGCCACATCGCGCAACTCAGGAATACTCTGCAGCTTGGCTACCAGCTTTGGCGTCCACTGCGCTAACTCCTGCGCATCCGCATCTTCAATCGAGTACTGAAACTGGGTCCGGCTGACTCGATCTTCCACTGTCAGGTCTTGCACCGGCTGCATGTACAACGTGATCCCCTGCACCTTGTTCAACTCCGGTTGCAGCCGCCGGATGATCGCCGATGCATCATCGGAGCGCTCATCTCGCGCTTTCAAGTTAATCTGGATTCGCCCCGAATTCGGAGTCACGTTGGTTCCATCGACCCCGATGAACGACGACAAGCTCTCGACATCCTTATCCTGCAGGATAACCTTCGCCAGCTCCTGTTGCCGCTCCGCCATGGCATCGAACGAAACGTAATCGGGCGCCTCCGAGACTCCCAGAATCACCCCGGTGTCCTGCACGGGAAAAAAACCTTTTGGCACGATCACGTACAAGTACAAGGTCAGCACCAGGGTCGCCGCCGTGACCAGCAAAGTCGCCGTCTGATGCTTCAGCACCCACTTCACCGACCGCCCGTAGAACGCAATGATGCGGTTGTAGTAGTCCTCGGTGACCTCGTAGAACCGCCCCTTCTCGCCCTCCTTGCGATGTTTGAGCAGTTTGGCGCTCATCATCGGCGTCAAGCTCAAAGACACCGCGGCCGAAACCAGAATCGTCACCGCCAGAGTCACCGCAAATTCGCGGAACAGCCTGCCCACGATGTCGCCCATGAACAGTAACGGGATCAGTACCGCGATCAGCGATACCGTCAGCGAGACGATCGTGAACCCGATCTGCCCCGCTCCCTTCAGCGCCGCATCCAGAGGCGAATCGCCGGCCTCCAGGTACCGGTCGATGTTCTCGATCATCACGATCGCGTCGTCCACTACGAATCCAGTGGAGATCGTCAACGCCATCAACGTCAGGTTATTCAAGCTGTACCCAAGCAGGTACATCACGCCGAATGTTCCGATCAGCGAAAGAGGCACGGCCACGCTGGGAATCGCCGTCGCCGAAAGATTCCGCAAGAACAGGAACACCACCATCACAACCAGCCCGATGGCCAGCAGCAGTTCGAACTCGACATCCTTTACCGACGCCCTGATCGTAGTCGTCCGGTCTGTGAGAATCTGCACTTTGACTGCGCTCGGCAGCGACGCCTGCAGCTGCGGCAGCAGTTTCTTGATCCGATCCACCACGCTGATGATGTTTGCGCCCGGTTGCCGCTGGATATTTACGATCACCGCGGGCGTCAGATTCATCCACGCCGCGAGCTGATTGTTCTCCGTGCCATCGATGACGTTCGCCACGTCACTCAGCCGCACCGGCGCGCCATTCCTGTAGGCGATCACGATCGGTTTGTATTGCTCGCTGGAGAAGAGTTGATCGTTCGCCCCGATCGTGTACGACTGCCGCTTCCCGTCGATCACGCCCTTCGCTTGGTCCACGTTCGCTTGCCCCAACGCGGCCCGCAAGTCTTCCAGGCTCAGGCCGTACGAAGCCAGCGCCGTCGGATTCGCCTGAATTCGCACCGCCGGCTTTTGCCCGCCGCTGATCGACACCAGCCCGACTCCCGGCAATTGCGAAATCTTCTGCGCTAGCGAAGTGTCGGCTACGTCCTCTACCTTCGACAGCGGTAGCGAATCGGAACTCAAAGCCAGCGTTAGAATCGGCGCGTCCGCCGGATTTACCTTGTTGTAGATCGGGGGATTGGGCAGATCGACAGGCAGATATGTCCCAGACGAGTTGATCGCCGCCTGTACCTGCTGCTCTTCCACATCGATGTTCTGATCAAGTCCGAACTGCAGCGTGATGACCGAGCTGCCAGATGAACTCGTCGACGTCATCTGGGTGAGCCCGGGCACCTGCCCGAACTGCCGCTCCAGTGGCGAGGTTACCGAAGACGCTATCACCTCCGGGTCCGCGCCGGGATAGAACGTCACGACCTGGATTGTGGGATAGTCGACTTCAGGAAGGGCCGAGACTGGCAACTGCATGAACGCAACCCAACCCACCAGCAGCACTCCCACCATTAACAGCGTGGTTGCGACCGGGCGGAGAATAAATATGCGTGAGGGATTCATGAGGCCTAGTCGCCGGGAGCTGAATTGCTGCCTGCTCCAGGTGCCGATGTACCATGCGAACGCCGTCCCGCCGATTCCGCTGCGCTCGATCCTCCCGAACCAGCCGCCGGACGCTCCACCGCTCCCGTGACTGGCGCCGTCGTGTTCTTGCTCGGCGGACCGCCTCGCGGCTCAATGTGCGAGCCTCTCTGCAGCTTGTCCTGTCCGTCGGTGACCACCGTGTCGCCGGGAGAGACGCCATCCGTTACCACCGTGACGTCGCCCTGCGTCAGCGCAATCGTGACCGCCTTGTCCTGCACCGTCTTGTCGGGATTGACGGTATATACGAACGGGCCTTGAGGTCCGCGCAAAATCGCCGCCGTCGGCACCACGATGCTGTTCTTGCGTGTCTCGAGCAGCAGGTCGGAGTTCACGAACTGGTTCGGCCACAGCTGGTTGTCTTTATTGTCGAATACCGCTTTCAGCTTCGCCGTCCCGGTCGAAGGATCGATCTGATTGTCGATCGTCAGCAATTTCCCAGACGCCAGTTTCGTCTGGTCATCGCGGCTGAACGCATCCACTTCCAGCGTCCGTCGGCGCATCTGCTGCGAAACGTTGGGCAGCACATCCTCGGGCAGCGTAAAGATCACCGCAATCGGCTGCAGTTGGGTCAGAATCAGCATCGGATTTGCGTCCGAAGCATGCACGATGTTTCCCGAATCCACCTGCCGCAATCCGACCCGCCCGGTGAACGGCGCCGTAATATGGCAATACGTGATGTTCAGCTTCGCCGAGTCGATCTGCGCCTGGTCGTTGCGCACCGTTCCATCCAGTTGATCCACTAGCGCCTTCTGCGTGTCGACCTGCTGCTGCGCGATGCTTCCAGAAGGAATGAGAGACGTATATCGCTCCAGGTTGAGCTTGGCATCCCGCAGCTGTGCCTGATCGCGGAACAACTGCGCCTGCATTTGCTCCACCTGCACCTCGAAGGGCCGCGCGTCGATTTCGATCAAAAGCTCTCCCTGGCGGACGTCCTGCCCTTCGCGAAAATTCACTTTCATGATTTGCCCGTCAACGCGGCTCTTGATATTGGCCGTGTTGAACGCGGTCACTGCCCCGAGCCCAGATAGATAAACCGGGACATCCTGCTTCTGCACCGGAGCCACGGCCACGGAAACTGCCCGCACCGGGCCCGCCGCCTGGGCTTTCGACTTAGGGTCAGCCGCACTGCTGCAGCCAATGGAAATCGCGCCAACTGCCGCAAGAACAATAACCGCCGCCAGGCTCTGCGCATTCCGCAGCTGACGTCGTTTTTTATGACAATCAATGATTTTCACAAGGTTAGTCCGTCACCATCTTTGAGCCGGGTCCGGTGTGAACCCAGGGTATTAGACGTAAGCATTAAGACTCGGTTTGCCGCAACTCGCTGTTTGACCTGGGTAGAGCCGGCTACGAGCCGGCTGTCGCGCGAGCAACTTGCCCGCGCCTGTGGAAGCAGAGAGGACGCCCCACAGTTCCACCAATAGGCAGAACCGCGCCAATATAGGATCAACCGCGCGCCTATGGCGGGTCAATACTGGCGCAGAGGTTTTACATACTTTTACTTGTCTTGACGGTTTGTCAAACTCTGAGCGGAGCAGGCGCCGGATGGTGATTCTCGTACTCGGCGATCTCCGCGTCATGCTGCAATGTTAACCCAATGTCATCCAGCCCATTCAGCAGACAATGTCTTACAAATTCATCGATCGGGAATTTGGCCAAGAATCCCTGATCGTCGCTTACCTCGCATTTCTCCAGATTGATCGTGACTTCGTAATTGGCGATATCCTGCGCCCGCTTCGTCACCGTGGCAACTTCATCGTCCGTCAGCAGGACGGCCAGGAATCCATTCTTCGTCGAGTTGTTGGCGAAGATGTCAGCGAACGACGACGAGATCACCGCGCGAAATCCGAAATCCGCCAGCGCCCAGACGGCATGCTCCCGCGACGATCCACACCCGAAATTCTTCCCGGCCACCAGCACAGTCGCGCCCTCGTAGCGCGGTTCGTGCAACACGAAATCAGGATTCTTTTTCCCGTCCGTCCCAAACCGCCAGTCATAAAACAAAAACTGCCCAAACCCGGTCTTCTCAATCCGTTTCAAAAACTGCTTGGGGATAATTTGGTCGGTATCTACGTTAACCCGATCCAGCGGCGCCACCCGCCCGCGATGCACCGTAAAAGGTTTCATGATCTTCTCGTCCCTTGTCATCCTGAGGCGCCAGCTTTTGGCGCCGAAGGATCTGCGGCTGGCTCGCATCCTTAATTGATATTTTGACTCCTACTCAAACTTCCACTTTCGAATATCGGTGAAATGCCCCTCGATCGCCGCCGCCGCCGCCATCATCGGACTCACCAGATGCGTCCGCCCCCCGCGCCCCTGACGCCCTTCGAAATTCCGGTTGCTCGTCGACGCGCACCGTTCCCCCGGCTGCAAAATATCAGGATTCATCCCGAGACACATCGAACATCCCGACTCCCGCCACTCAAATCCCGCATCCCGGAAAATCCGATCCAACCCTTCCTGCTCCGCCACCCGCTTCACGGTCTGCGACCCGGGCACGACCATTGCGCGAACTTTCGAATTCACCCGATGCCCCTTCGCCACTCGCGCCGCCGCCCGCAAATCCTCGATCCGCGAGTTCGTGCACGATCCAATGAACACGCGGTCAATTCCAATGTCCTGAATCCTCTTGCCCGGCTCCAGACCCATGTACTGCAGCGCGAGTTCGGTCGCTCGCCTGTCAGATTCTTCCATTGCACCAACCTCCGGCACGCGTCCCGTCACCGGCGCCACCATGCCAGGATTTGTCCCCCAAGTCACAAAAGGACAAAGCTGAGCCGCATCGATCTCCACGATCTTGTCGAACGCTGCACCTGCATCGGAAGGCAAACTCCGCCAGCAAGCCGCCGCCTTATCCCAATCGGTCCCCGTCGGAGCAAACCGCCGCCCCTTCACGTACGCGATCGTAGTCTCATCCGGCGCGACCATCCCCGCTCGCGCTCCCGCCTCGATGCTCATGTTGCATAGTGTCATCCGTCCTTCCATCGAAAGCGCTCGCACCGCCGGCCCCATGTATTCGATCACATGCCCTGTCGCGCCGTCAGTCCCAATCTGCCCGATAATCCCCAGCGCTAGATCCTTTGCCGTCACGCCATCAGCAAGCTTCCCGCGCACGTCGATCTTCATCGTCTTCGGCTTCCGCTGCGCCACGCACTGCGTCGCCAGCACATGCTCTACCTCCGACGTTCCAATCCCAAACGCCAGCGCGCCAAATGCTCCGTGCGTCGAGGTATGGCTGTCGCCGCAAACAATCGTCATTCCGGGCTGCGTCAGCCCCAGTTCCGGACCAATCACATGCACAATCCCCTGCTCCGGCGAATCCATATCAAACAGCCGGACCCCGAACTCCTTGCAATTGGCCTGCAGCGCTGAGATCTGCTTCGCTGCAATCAGATCGGCAATCGGAGTTCCACGCGGCTCGGTAGGGATATTGTGATCGACAGTCGCAACCGTGCGAGCAGGCTGCCGCACCTTCCGCCCTGCCGCCCGCAGTCCATCAAAGGCCTGAGGTGAAGTCACCTCATGCACCAAATGCAAATCGATGTAGACAATCGGCGACCGGCCCGACGGAGTCGTAACCAGATGTGCATCCCAAATTTTTTCGAATAATGTGCGCGTCATAGTAGCGCCGGCATCCAGCCGGCCGTGGAGCGGGCGATTGGCCCGTACTCCCCTTTATGCAATTGTGTCTATGTAGTCTTCCACAGCGCGGCAGATGTGAGCAAGGCGTTGCCCAGCTGGGAGCCGGTTACGAATCTCCTCTGCGTCCTCCGGGGCTTTCTCGGCGAACTCTGCGGTAAAAGGTTTTAGCGCAGCCCGATTCACTAGAGCTTCGGAGAAAGTACGTAGAAACAAGCAGCTCCGGAAGTTATTCTTCCGTATCAGTCGCGGAAAATGCCCCGTTGGAGTCCGACGAAGCGCCCCAGACCACGCTACTGGCCGAGTCAGTCGACGATCCCCACACGACGCTGAATCCTGTGGCGGTGCTGCTGCCCCAAACCACCGAGCTGCCCCACACCACCGAACTGCCCGTCAGGTTCGCGCCCCAAACCACGGATGAGCCCCACACGACCGACGAGCCCCATACCACGGAGGACGAGGCCATAGTGCCGTTGCCATTCGAAACCGTCACCATCCCAGTCCGGCTGTTGTACGTGGCCGTAGGAGACAGCGCCGCCCCGACGTTCGCAGGCGCGAGGTCAGTGTTAGACAAGGCCGCTCCCAGGTCGACGTAACCGGCACCCACCGTGAACACATCGTAGTAAGAAAGGTACGTCAGACCGGTCGCCGGGTCAGTCGCGATCGAGTACGTCGGAAACGCTTTGTATGCGGTCTTCATCAGACGCGCCTTCACCTGGTCCGGCGTAAGGTTCGGATTCTGCTGTAGCATCAACGCCACGCCACCAGCTACCGCGGGAGTAGCCATGCTCGTACCACTGAGGCTGAAGTAGTCCTTCGATGAACTGTTACCTGACACATCGTTGCCCGGGAACTCGGTTTCCAGCGTGCTCCCACGCGAATTCGTCGAGACCACCAGGTTCCCCGGAGCCACCACATCAGGCTTTACCACGTGGTCGTACGTCGTCGGACCTTTCGAGCTGTAGCTTGCGATCTGATCGTCCGTCCGGGAATATGTTCCCATCGCTTTCATCGCTCCGACCGTGATCACCAGCGGATCGTTCCCGGGCGCCGCAACGGTTCCGTAGCCATCGCTGCCATTCAAGACGATCCGCCCATAATTTCCGGCGGCTGCCACCACCACGATCCCGGCTCTCCACGCCGACTCTACCGCCTGGCACAACGGATCCTGCGCATAGCGCGAGAAGATGCCTCGTCCCAGAGACAAGTTGATGACTCGAATGTTGTAGGTGTTCTTCAGCGCAATCGCTTGCTGAATCGCGGCGATCACTTCGCTGTCGCTGCCCGCGCCGTTGGCGTCGAGCACACGCAGATCAATCATGTTCACGTTGGGCGCCACTCCAGCATACCGCCCGTTCGATTTGCTCCCATTTCCCCCGATGATGCCCGCCACGTGCGTGCCGTGTCCGTACAGATCCCACACTTGCTTGCGATTCAAGTAAGTCGTAGTTCCGGTGAAGTCTTGATGATAGAGAACGCGGGACACATTTCCTTTGGCAAGATCCGCGTGCGTATCGTTGATCCCGCTATCGATCACAGCAACCCCGATGCCCGTTCCATCGTAGGCCGCGTTCACCGCCGCAGTCACATTCATGGCCGCGTCGCTGTAGTCGTCCATGCTCTTCAGCGGATGGTCCAGGCTAACGAACGCCACTTCCGGATCGTTCGCCAGGGCCTGCAACGAACCCGCAGGCACAGTGAAAGCCGCTCCTCTGACGAGGCCCAGATGATGCCCGACTCTGCCGCCCATATTCTGCACGCGCGAGAATGCGGCCGTCTTCGGAGCCTGCTTGTACTGCACAATCACCTTCACTTGCTGGCTCGGACGCGCAGCAAAGCGGCTCATGATCTTCGTTACTTCCGGATCGAGCCGGTCCGACGCTTTCATTCCCCGCAGGCTGGCGGCGTTTGGCTGTCCGAATACGGTTCCGCTCAACAGCAGTAGCGCGAGGCTTAAGCGCTTTCCCCAAGCTGCACTGTGGCGCTCGTTGCGCTTTCCAGGCGTAGTTGAGTTCTGCTTCCAAACCATCAGTGGCACACTCTCTGTCTTGAGGACGGATTGAGGAACAGGCTTCTATTGCAAGGTGAGAGCCAACACACTCGCTCATTACAAAGTCTTTACATCGACCCCACAACGGGATCACGAGTCACCTTGTCCCATCACAATGGGCGTGGGACAGGTTGTCCCAAGGCGCAGCTGTTGCTGTTCGCAGACGGCATCGTTGCAAAAACGGATTTGAAAGCCGACAACTTTGCCGGACATCACCAGGCCGAAGGCTTCGCCACCATGGACGTTGCCAATCCCGCCGCTGTCGCGGGCGCATCTTATGGGCACTGGACCGACAACGGCGACACGATTCACATTCAATGGAATATCGGAGGCGGAACAGATCTAGCCAGGAAAGGAAACACTCTCGAAGGCAAAGACGCCCCGAACGGCGATGCCCGAACTGTCCCGCTGAACGGTTGTCCGCTGAACGTGTGCGCTGAGTTTCGAGATTCAGGGAAAGAATTTCATCTTAAGGATCAGCGCGCCAGTCAGCAGCACGCTCCCCAGCAGTGCGTTCCATTCGCGATGCTTGAGATAGAGTTCCATCGAGAATCCGCCCCCATCCTCGCCGGATCGTGAAGAATTAAAGCGAGGCAGCATCCGTGGCACCCGCCGCGCGTATTCCTCGAATTCAGGGAACTTCTCTTTGAGGAATTTTTCCTCGCCGCGGATCACCGGAACATAAATCGCAAAGAACATTACGACCAGCAGCGCGCCTACCCACCAACTCCGCGCCCCGACCGCAAATCCGATTCCGATCAGCAATGACCCCAGGTACAGCGGATTCCGTGTATAGGCGTACGGTCCCGAAGTCGCCAAGGCTTCGTTCTTCCGCACGTGACCCGATGCCAGCGCACGAATTAAAAGTCCCGGCACAATCAGCACCGCGCCGAACGCAAGGAATCGCCACGTAGGCCGAGCCAGCCAGAAGTACAGCACCGCAAACACAAATCCCAGCGGAACTCGAATCCGGCGCGCGACCCGCGACCACTCAGCCACGCCCGACCTCCGCAGTCTTTCCGGCGAGCACACACTGCGCGCCGTTGACAACCTCCTCGACGCCGATTCCGAGCATCGCCTCGTCCGTCCGCGGATTCCGCGCGTGCGTCGTCATACTTGCCGGATTCCGCAGCACCACACTTTGCGTACCATACGGCCCGTTGCGCGCCGGGTCCGTCGGACCAAAGATCGCCACCACCGGAACCTTCAACGCCGCCGCGAGATGCAGCGGCCCCGTATCCCCGCCAACGAACAGCCTCGCTCGCCGCGTGAGCGCGATCAGTTCGCTGATAGAACACTGGAAAGCCCGAGCCGCACCGTCACTCGCTGTCTCCGCCGCCCGTGCAAGATCCTGTTCACCCGGCCCGTAATTCACAACCGACTGCACACCGCACTTCGCCAGGGCGCGCGCCACTTGCCCATACCGCTCCGCTGGCCACCTCTTCGCTCCCCACCCCGCACCCGGATTGAGAATCACAAACTTCTCGATCCCAAACTCCCGCAGCCTCTCCTCAATTCTTTCCTCAGCCCCAACATCCCGGGGAAATTGAGCCGCCGGCACAAGCAATTTCTTTCCCACAAGCGACTCCACAACCGACAGACCTTGCTCAATCACATGTTTCCCACGGGCCGTCGCCTGCCGCGTGTACCACAATGCCGAAGCACTCTCCCGCGGTTCCCTGGTGCCGTAAACAACCGGAGCCCCCGCCCATCGCGCCAGCACCGCCGACCGGATCGCTCCCTGCAAATCGATTGCGACCTCGTAGTGCGCAGCGCGCACATCGTTCCCGATTCGCGCAATCTGCTCGATCGTGGATAACGAAAAGAGTGCCTTGCGCCAGCCTTTCAGGTTAACCGTGTGCACCCAGTCCACTAGCGGCCGCTGCGCCGACCGCGCACCGCGTCTCGCCGCCCCCGGCGCGCACAATAGTTCCGCCCACCGTTCCTCGATGATCCATCCGATCATGGCCTCCGGATAAGCCTCGCGCAATGCCCGCGCCGCCGGAAGCGTATGAATCACATCTCCCATCGCGCTCAGCCGCACGATGAGCAGCCGCTCGATCCTTCCGTCATCAGCCGCGCTCAAGCTTTCCTCGGAGAAAGATGAGTACGCAGGATTTCACTGGTGGAATGATTTTTCGGATCGCCGACGATCTCAACTCTCCCCCCGCACTCAGCCACGGTGTCGCGTTCGGGAACGGAGTCGGCCGTGTAATCCGTGCCCTTAGCCTGAACATCAGGGCGAATCTCTCGAATGATGGCGCGGACATCAGGCTCCGGAAACACCACGACGGCATCCACATCCGCCAGTGCTGCCACAATCTCTGCACGTTCGTGCTCCGGCATCACGGGCCGCCCTTCGCCCTTGAGGGTCCGCACGGAATCATCCGAATTTATCGCCACGACCAGCTTTCCACCCAGCGCCTTCGCCCCGTGCAGATAACGCACATGCCCCACATGCAGCAAATCAAAATTCCCGTTAGCCAGCGTGATGCGTTCGCCCGCGCGCCGCCACTCCTCCACCCGCTGGCGAAGTTCGCTTCGGCTCAGGATTTTGCTTCTTGTGTTCAATGAGATCGTGTGGCCGGCGGGCTTTGTTCAATCGCTTGCAGCAACTCGTCCCGGGATACGGTCGCGGTGCCCCGTTTCATCACCACAATTCCACCCGCATAGTTGGCCACCTGTGCCGCTTCTTCGGTCGTTGCTCCGGCGGCCAGTGCCGCCGTGAACGCCGCAATCACCGTATCGCCCGCACCCGTCACATCTGCCACCTGATCCGAGCCATAAATCGGAATATCCACTGGCTTGTGCTTATGATTAAATGCCGCCATGCCGTCGCGCCCGCGCGTGATGACCAGCGATTGCAGCTTCATCCGCGCCATCAATTGCTCCCCCGCGGCCAGCACCTTATCCCAGTCCTGTCCGATCCGAATCCCCAACGCTTCTTCCACCTCAGGTTCGTTCGGAGTCGCGGCCGTGACACCTTCGTAGTGCAACATGCGGTAACGCGAATCGAGCACGATCGGCACCGATCCCAGCTTGCCCTTCCCGCGCAGCGTGCTCACGATCGCCGGCGTCGCTGCCCCATATCCGTAATCGGAAACCAGCAGCGCGTCAGAGGCATGTGCATAATTCCGCGCCGCCAGATACAACTCGCGGGTGAGATGACTGTTCGGCGCCTCCTCCGGTTCCCGGTCCACTCGCACCACCTGCTGCCGCGACGTATGCGTCATGCCCGCGAGAATCCGTGTTTTCGTAACGGTCGTGTAGCTCTTATCCTTCAGCACGCCGCTCACCGCAATCCGCTTATGCCGGAAAAACTTGATCAACAGTCGCCCCGCTTCATCGTCACCCACGATGCCCACCGGCAGCACATTCACTCCCAGATCCGCCAGATTGTTCGCCGCGTTCGCTCCGCCCCCAGGAACAATCGTGCGCTCGCGGTGCTTCAAGATCAAAACGGGCGCCTCCCGCGAGACGCGCGAAATCTCGCCGAAAACGAACTCATCCGCCACAAGATCCGCCAGTACTGTGATCGTGATGTTGGGGAACCCCTCAACAATCTTCCGGAGCCGTTCCCCTTCTTTCGGATGTTTCATGGTTGGGTTGTGTGGCACGGGCGCTCTCGCCCGTGCGCGGTTCAAAGCGGCCGCAGCCCAAATTCTCTCATGCGCCGCTCCGCCGCTCCTCAATCTTGCGCAGCACGGTATCTACGCCGTTAGCCGCATCAACAAGTTCCATCCGAACCCGAACCACCGCCAGCGGCGCCAGCGCCGACAAATACGGCCCCAGATTCACCGCATCCTTCTCGGTAGTCACAAACCCTCCCGCCTCGCTGCGCTGCCTGAGCTCGAGCAGTTCGCGCACGTCCTTCTCGTTATACGCGTGATGATCCCGATAAAACGCTTGCGCCGCCGGTTCGATATTGGCCGCCCGCAGCTGCAAAAGAAAATTCTGCGGCCGCGCAATTCCGCAAAAGACAACCGGCCGCGCCGGTATACCCTCGGCAACAATCCCACGCTTCACCCGCCACACCAGCTTCCCCTGAAGTGAAAATGCTTCCTCGGAAGCTCCACTAGCCAGCACCACGGCATCGGCCCGTCGCAATGCAGTTAGCGGTTCTCGCAGCCGCCCGGCCGGAAGCAGTCGGTCGCTAGTATCCTGCGGTGTAACCAGCACGATATCGAAATTCCGCGCCAGTGCCCGATGCTGAAACCCATCATCCAGCAAATGCAATTGTGCCCCGAACTTGGCCTCGGCAAAGCGTCCCGCTCCGTATCGATCTTCACCCACAATCACTGGAACTTGCAGCCTGCGAGCGATCAGCAATGGCTCGTCCCCAAACTCTTGGGGTAGACCATCCGGATCCACCAGCCGTACTCCCCGGCTCTCGCGCCCATACCCTCGCGAGAGGACGTCGAACTTCACCCCTCGCGATTGCAGCAACTCCCCCAGCAGCAGCACAAATGGAGTCTTGCCCGACCCGCCGGCCGAGAGATTTCCCACACTGACCACGGGTCCCTCGAGGCGCCGAGCCGGCAGCCGCTTGCGGTCGTAGAGCGCGTTGCGCGCCCGCACGGCAACTCCGTAGATGCTGGAGAGTGGATTCAATCTTTATGTGCTGCCCGCAGCGTGGTTACCCGGGAGTCGTCATGCAGTGCGAGCAAGCCCTGCAACGCCTCCAGCGTTCGCGACGTCGCGCCCATCTGCGAAAGTATCGTCTCTTTCGCGCGCCGTCCCAGCGCCATCCGCTCGACGTCGGAGTCCATCAAGTGCATCAACATAAGCGGCAACTCTGCCAATCCCACGATCCGCACCGCATCGTGGCTCTGGAACAATCCAACAATATCCCGAAAATTCTCTGTATGATTTCCGGTGACAATTGCCACCCCGTGCTGCGCCGGTTCAATAATGTTATGCCCGCCGCGCGGCACCAGGCTTCCCCCCACAAACGCCACATCTGCGAGGGCGTAAAGCGCCGCGAGTTCCCCAATCGTGTCGACAAGCAACACTCCGCCCGCCAGCGATTCTCCCTGCCACCGCGATCGCCGGTGCGCCGCGATTCCCATTTCCTGCAGCAGAGAAGCAACCGCCTCAAATCGCTCGGGATGCCTCGGCGCAAGGATCATCACAGCTCGCGGATGACTCACCAGCAAATTCTCAAACGCCCGCAACAGAAGGGGTTCCTCATCTTCTACGCTGCTTCCGCACACCAGCACCGGCCCCGCTCCCTCCCCCGCCAAAGAATGCCGAAGCGTCTCAACAATCGCTGGCGGTGCCGGCAAACTGACATCGAACTTCAAATTCCCCGAAACATGCACGCGTCCCGCATCGGCGCCGATCGACTTCAGCCGCGCCGCGTCCTGTTCGGTCTGTGCCAGAAATAGGTCCACATTTGCGAGCATGCGCCGCAGAGCCCACCTGAATCGCTGATACCGCGGCCACGACCGGTCGGAGATACGAGCGTTCACCACCGCAACTCGCGCTCCGCTGCCGTGCGTGATCCGCAGGAAATTAGGCCAAAACTCGGTCTCAGCGAGCACGACCATTGCAGGCCGCAGTGCCCGCATGTAGGGCCGGATCGCGAACGCGAAATCCATCGGGAAGTAGAAAACATTCTCCTCGCCGAATCGTTTGCGAGCCAGATCCTGACCTGAGTCCGTCGTAGTCGAGACCACAACCCGCCACTGCGGGAATTGCCGTCGTATCCGTCCAACCAGCCCACCGACCGCCAGCACTTCGCCAACCGAGACCGCATGGATCCAGATGATCTGCTGTCCGGAGGCCCTCAGTCGCTCCGGCACCTTCCCCATGCGTGCCGAGAATCCGCGCCAATACTTTCGATGGCGCAAAATCTGGTAGAGCCAAAAAGGCAAGCTGAGCAGCATCGCCAGCGCCAAGGCCAGACTGTAGAAGAGATAACTCAAGTTGAGCCATTCTAAACCGCGCCATCGGCACCATGACGGCCTGCCTTCTATAATGAGCGCATGCAGCGCATGTCATTGCGTTCGATCCGTCGCATTTCCGCAGTTGCGGTTTTCACCTTGCTGGCTCCAATTCTGCTAATGGCCGGCAAGAGCTTTGTAAAGCCGGTCGCGAAGACTGCATTCAACTATCCCGCGCACGACCTTCATCGCGACGAGAAGGTTTCTATCGCCGCCGACCCCTACGACAATCCCGAGAAAGCCAAAATCTTTACCATCAATTTCGCCGATCACGGATTCCTTCCCATCTTCTTCATCGTGACCAATGACGGCGATCAACCCGTTTCCATCGTGCGCATGCAAATCAAGTTGATCACCGCCAACCGCTCCAAGCTCACGCCCATTGGTACCGACGATCTCTACCGCCGCCTGTCGAATCCCCAAGCCAAGACCGGCACCAACAACCCGCTTCCATTTCCGCGCAAGGTGAAAGGTGGCGTCACCAAGCAGCAAATGGATGAGATGGAATCTTCGCAGTTCGCCGCCCGCGCCGTCGAACCCCACACCACGCAATCCGGATTCGTATTCTTCGATGTCTCCGACCTAAACTCCCCACTGCGCAACGCGACGATCGATATCTCGGGATTGGCAGACGCAAAAGGAAATGAGCTCCTATTCTTCGAGATCCCGATGGACAACTACGTAAACGCTCCCCAGAATCCTTAGTTCCTTCGTGTACCTTAGTGCCCTTCGTGGTTAATGGTTCTTAGGCCGCGTATAGACAGCCGCCTCGGCTGTCCGGTAACGCGGAGCGAGCCGCTATAATCATTACCTCCATGCCCAGCACCGCCGAGAAATCCATTGCCGCTCGCCCCAAGTTCGAGCCCGTAATCGGACTGGAAGTCCATGTCCACCTCCTGACGGCGACCAAGATCTTCTGCTCCTGCTCCACTCGCTTCGGCGCTCCGCCCAATACCAACGTCTGCCCTGTCTGTCTAGGGATGCCCGGCGCGCTCCCCGTTCTAAACGAGAAAGCAGTCGAGTTCGCCACACTGGCGGCCATGGCCCTGAACTGCCGCATTAACGAAACCTCCATCTTCGCCCGCAAGAATTACTTCTATCCCGATCTCCCCAAGGGATATCAGATCTCGCAGTACGACAAGCCGCTCGCCGAGTTCGGTTTCATCGAGGTCCCCTCCGAGGGCGGCAAGAAGAAAATTGGCATCACCCGCGTCCACCTCGAAGAAGACGCCGGCAAGAGCCTGCACGAGGGATTTCCCGACGCCGAAGAGAAAACGGCGATCGATCTCAACCGCACCGGCGTCCCCCTGATCGAAATCGTCAGCGAGCCCGACATCTCCACGCCCGACGAAGCCTACGAATATCTGACTCGCCTGAAAGAGATCATCCTTTACACCGGCGTCAGCGACTGCAACATGGAAGAAGGCTCCCTGCGCTGCGATGCCAACATCAGCGTGCGTCCCCGCGGCCAGAAAGAGTTCGGCACCAAAACCGAAATCAAGAACGTAAACTCCTTCCGCTTTATTCGCGAAGCCCTCGAATACGAAATCGGACGCCAGATCGACGTCATTGAGTCCGGCGGCAAGATCACGCAAGAGACGCGCCTTTACAACGCCAACGAAGGCAAGACCTACGCCATGCGCTCAAAGGAACAAGCGCACGATTACAGATATTTCCCGGAACCAGATCTGCTCCCGCTAGTCGTCGATGAGAACTGGAAGAAGGAAATCGCCCGCGCTCTCCCCGAACTACCCGAGGTCCGGCGCGCTCGCATGGTCAAGGAGTACGGCATCACCGAATACGACGCCCAGGTCCTCACTTTTTCCAAGTCGCTTGCCGATCAATTCGAGCAAGCCGCGAAAGCCGCAAAAAACGCCAAGCGCGTCGCCAACCTCGTGCAAGGCGAATTGATGGGCCGCCTAAAAGCGAAGGGAATCAGCATCGAGCAGTCACCCATTTCCATGCAAGGCGTCGCCTCCTCCGCCGATCTCGTCGAAGCCGGCACCATCTCCGGCAAGATGCTCAAAGATCTCTATGACCTCTCCTTCGAGCGCGGCAAGGATTTCCCCGCAGTCTACGAGCAAGAAGGCCGCCCCCAGCAATCCACCGACACCTCAGCCCTGGAAAAAGTGATTGACGAAATCCTGGCCGCGAACCCGAAACAGCTCGAACAGTATCGCTCCGGCAAGAAGACGATGCTCGGCTTCTTCGTCGGCCAGGTCATAAAAGCCTCCAAAGGCCAAGCCAGCCCTCAGATCGTAAATGAGCTGCTAGCCAAGAAGTTGGGATAGTACCCCGCCACTCGAGACTTCGTACTGACAAGTGCAGGAGGGCTTCGTGGAAGAGCGGCCCTTCAGGGCCGCGTTAGGGCTTCAAAGTGATATGGGCTTTCAGCCCCAGTGTGAAATGCCGGCTGATCCTAACCGCTCCATGGGAACCATTACTAGTTCGCACCTGTGACTTTGGTCATCTGATCTTCCCCCGAGCCTGTCGATACGATCACATAGGGCCCATCATGCCGGGCCGCCCGCCGGGGAATCTTTCATGAAACTGAAACTTGACCGCATCATCAGCATCGCGACCTTGATCGCAGCCCTGGTCGCCATCTTCCTGGTCCTAAAGAAGCCCGCTCCCGTGGCCCAGCCCCAGGCCCCCGCGGCCGTCGCGGAACACGCGCAGTCTTTCGACCAAAAGATGAGCGAGTTCCAGCAGGCCACCCAACAATCTCAATCCAACAACCCGCAGCCATCCTTCGCACCAGACGCTGCCCAGCCCGCCTCCCTCGCCTCGAAGCCCGAGGTCCACATCAACTCCGACGAAGTCAGCGCCGTCCTTGCGCAAACACTAGGCAGCGCCGGAGCCCAGGGACTCACCCCAACCTCCAACGTCGGCAGCGGCGCCCCGGTCATTAAAGATCAGCAGGTGAGTATGGATGGCGACCAGGTCCACGGCCAGTTCCTCACCGAAATCGGCGGCAAAGATGTCTGGATCACCATCTCCGGCCACATCGGCGAAAAAGATGGCTACGCCACTTTCGATCCCACGGAATTCAAAGTTGGAGATCTGAATGTGCCCGTATCGCTGGTGAACCCCGCGCTCCAGAAAAAACTCGCCGAGCAACGCGATCGCCTGAAACTCCCCGACGGAGTCGGCACCATGAAGGTCGAAAACGGCGAGTTGGTGATGCAGGGGAAGTAAGACAATTGCAGACTGAAGATCTCAGATTGCAGATTTCATTCTCCCTAATTCAAATCTGCAATCTGAAATCAAAAATCTGAAATTCCGATGTGGAGCGAGTCCCGCTCAATTGTGCTTGATGAACTTCCCATTCTTCTGCCCTGTTAGCGAGTTGTAGATCGTCTCCAGAAATACATCCGCGTTGATCATGTCCCCCGCATACTTCTTCCATGGATCAAGCATCTTCGCCTGCTTCATCTGATCGAGCGTCTTGCCGTCCTTGATTGCCTTCGCAACAACGTTGCGCGTACCTTTCAGCATATCCAGGTACGCTCGAACATCCGCCACACTCGATATCGATCCATGCCCGGGAATGATCTTCACGTCCGCCGGTACCTGCGCAATCACCTTCTCCACGCCAGCGATCATGCCATCGATGCTGCCGCCCGAATCCACGTCGATAAACGGAAATCCATAAGTCACAAAGTCGTCGCCCATGTGCACGACATTCGACTTCGGAAAGAAAATGACCGAGTCCCCGTCCGTATGCCCCGCCGGAAAATAAAGCGCCCGGATATCCTCCCCATTCAAATGCACCGTCACATCGTGATCGAACGTGATGATCGGCAGCGCCTCCTTCGGTGCGGGCTTCGCGTCAAAGCGAACCGATGCGCCATTCCCGGCTGCACCGCCCGACTCCAGCCGCTTGCGCACATTGTCATGCGCAATAATCGGCGCCTGCTTCTGGAAGTACGCATTCCCGCCCGTGTGATCTTCGTGGTAATGCGTATTGATAATGAACCTCACTGGCAATGCGGTAATCCCCTTCAGCGCCGCCTGAATCTTATCCGCCAGCGGCCCGTACTGATCGTCCACCACCACAATGCCGTCTTCACCAACCGACGCGCCGATGTTCCCGCCCGCGCCCTGCAGCATGTACACGTTCCCGGCCACCTTCGTGACCTTGATCTGCACTTTGCTGAAGTCTTGATCCTGAGCGGCCGCCAGGGCCACCGTCGTCACCACTGCGATAAGCACAATCCGAACTTTGTCCACGCGCATGAACCTTCTTCCTTTGGCGAGTCAGCCGGGCATTCTAAAGGAAAGTTCCGCAACTACCAAGGATTGCCTTGATTGCTCGAGGATGGCACAGCCTCTCCATCAAGCGACAGCGGCGTTAACCATGGCGTCACAGACCACGGAGCAGCCGCGTAGCGGCGGAATGTGAGAGCCCGGCACGGCAGTGCCGGGAAAATGGATGGAACAAACCGAGTCCGCTTTCAGCGGACGGCACGCTTGCAGGACATCCTACTGCGGGCTCAAACTATCAAACATCTTCCATAACTTGTCAGCCGTCGGCCGATAAATCACCCATCCCGTCCCCTGATCGGAAGTCTCCCGAAACAGCAACTCACCGCGGTTGTCTCCGTCGGCATCAAGCGCGTCAATCAGCTCCAGCCGCGGCGTCATATCCAGATGGAACTTATCCGTAATCCCCACATGCAGCTTGTGCAAATTCCCGTAAATATCCGGATACGCCACGAGCACCACCGAGTACTGCATCTCCGAGTCAACCTCCGAGTGCGCCACTCCTGGTGCGGGCGGAGCCTTGTGCCCCTCCGCGGTGAGAACCATCACCGGCTGGTTCGAAAGCCACAAATCATACGCAACCATGTGCACGTTCTCAAGAATCGGATCTTTCACCGTATTCTTCGCTGCCCCCGGGCGCACGGTCTTCACCGCCGTGTCAGCCTTCGCTCGGGCCGCGATGTAGCCGCGCAGCTGTTCCTTCGCAAGATCCGTCATCTGCTTCCGCCGATCGTCTTCCTCCCCCTTCAGCCACTGAAAGACAAACGAGTGAATCTCGGGTCCGCGCGCATCGGAAATCGCCGGGATCAGCTGCACATCTCCCTGCGTAGCGACAGGGGTCTTGCTCAATTCAGTCGATGTCGACTTCACGCCAACCTTGCTATACCCCGGCACATCCTCATCCGCAACCACTTCCGGCGGCTTCCCCCGCCGCAGTCGCGGACGGTTCGCCTCACTGGCTCCGCTGTCCGATGCCGGCACGTTTGCCCTATCGTCCGCCTTAGACTGACCCGCCTTCTCAGCACCAGCCTTGGCCCCGCTGTCCGACCCCGATGGCTTTGCACCTGGCGCCGAATCGGCCGGCGGCTCCGGGGCGGAAGCCGGCTTGCTCAACCGCGGCTCGTCGCCGGAAGCGGACGGCCCGTTCGACTTGGGCGCACTAGGCGCGCTCGATCCCGCTGGCGCATTTCCCGACGATGGCGCGGCACTGTCCGGTGGCTTATCCTTCGCCGACGGGTCCCGCGTCAATCTTGGTGGTCCCTCGCTGGTGTCGATTCCGACCGGCACCGGTTCGGCTTTCGCACCTTTCGTATCCGGCTCCGATCCGTTCGGACGAAATGCCCCCGTCCCGAGCCAAGTGGCCAAAGCGCCCGGCGCCGAACTATTTCTGTGCAGCGCGCTGGACACCGTGAACAATCCCAGCGAATTTCCCGCGCGCTCCGCCTCATACACCGTGCCAGAGTCCAGCGCCATTGGAACCGGATCTGCCTTGTACGCGCTCGCGTCCCAGAACTTCCCATTGATCAAAATCGCGATCGGCACCAGCGATGCCTTGTCGTTCGCCGTCATCTGCAGCACTCCTACAGCTCGTGGCCCGGAATCTTTTTTCCTTGGGGCCTTTCTCTCTCCCGGGATAATCTGCGGCCGCTCCTCCTGCGCGGGCGCCACAATCGCGCTCCCAGCAACACACGCGACAAGCGTAACCAGTACTGCACAGCCCCCCGCAACTCGACGTTGTAGAATCTTCCAGAAAGCTGGTCGCCCAAAAGCTGGTTGGCTGGTTCTGATTTTTACTTCTGATCTGACGTTAGGTATTGTCATGAAAGTTAATGATAAAGCCCCTGAGTTTACTCTGCCGGACAAGAACGGCGAAGATGTATCGCTGAAAGACCTGCGCGGTAAAATCGTCATTCTGTTCTTTTATCCCCGCGCCAGCACGCCCGGTTGAACGGTAGAAGCTCGCGGGTTCCGCGACTCATATAAACAGATTCAAAAGACCGGCGCCGTGCTGCTTGGCATATCCCCGGATAAGTCCTCGGCGCAAAAAAAATTCGCTGACAAAGAAGCCTTGCCGTTCACCTTGCTGGCCGATGCCGACAAAAAAGTCGCCATCGCCTTCGGCGTTCTGCAGGAAAAGAACATGTACGGCAAAAAGGTGATGGGCATCGCCCGAACCACGTTCATAATCGGCCCCGACGGCAAGATCCAGCACATCTTCGAAAAGGTAAAGCCAAACATCCACGCCGAAGAGGTCCTGGCATACCTGAAAGAGTCAGCCAAGAACAAGTCTTGAGCCGACCACAGTCCAGAGGGTGCCCCATCCTTGTCGCGTATTATGCGACAGGGTGGGGATTTTGACTTCTCTCTGATCTCGCTGCAAAAGATACTGTAGTCTGCCGTTGCGTAACGAATACTCCGCTAAGAGCGGCCCCCTTCGGCCGCCCAGCAAAGGCGAAGCCAAGCGCAAGTGTCGGGACGGACGCCTTCGTCCGTCCCGCGGGCAAAGCCCGCGTTCGACCGAATGCGGAGTTGAATCAGCAACCCAGCGCGACTCTGCGGCGGTGTGGCTCGACGGACAAGCCCCGGTCATCCCATTTACCATCCCCTGCATGCCCCGTTCGACCCCCCCGAGCGCCCTCGCCGGAATCCATCCCCTCCCCCGCGCCTTCTTCACTCGCAACCCCCGCCGCGTAGCCCGCCAACTCTTGGGCAAGATCCTGATCCGAGACCTCCCGGCTCTAAGACTCACCGCCCGCATCGTCGAGGTCGAGGCGTACCTCGGCACCGAAGATCCCGCCGCTCACTCCGCCGCAGGCCGCACCCTACGCAACGCCGTGCTGTTCGGCCCCCCCGGCCATGCCTATATCTACTTCATCTACGGAAATCATTACTGCCTCAACGTCTCCTGCGAACCCGAAGGCAAAGCGGGAGGCGTCCTCTTTCGCGCGCTGGAGCCCCTCTCAGGAATCGAAGAAATGGCGCGATCTCGCGGCATCGAACTTCGCGGACCCCAAGACTGGCCCAAACTTACCGCCGGTCCCGGTCGCCTTTGCCAAGCCTTCGGCATCACACGCGTGCGCGATAACGATCTCGACCTCACCTCTCCAGAGTCCGGCCTCTGGATCGGCGACGACGCCTTCCACCCGCGTCGCGTTGCGGTGACTCCTCGCATCGGCATCACCAAGGCCGCCGAGATGCCTTTGCGTTATTTCATCGCCGGAAACCGATTCGTCTCCGCAACCAAAAGATTCCCGTCTCCACCCCTGCGGGCTTAAGACCATTCCGGCGCAAAGACGATCCTTGACAACAGGTGTACACTTGCGCTCGGGCTGGAATAGGCCAAAAGCCTTGCCGGCCAAGGCTTGTGGCGAGGTCGCTTTTTGGAGAAGCGCTTTAGCTTGCACCTCAGGTTTAGCCGCATCCCTTCTAGAAGCTGCGTCATCTTATCGGTCAGGAAACTCCGCGTGCATCGTTTCGTTGGAACCCGTCTTCTTGTTTCGGTGCTCCTCCTGATCGCGGCTTCGACCCCAGTGGTCCTCGCAGCCGAACGCGGAAGCGTCAGCAATCCGCAGCCTCCTACCTACATCCTTGTCGGATTCGTCGGCGGATTCCTACGCCACGACAACGCGCACCATAACCCCGTTAAGGTCGCACGGCTTCTTCAGCAGAATTCCCCCAAAGATGCTTACATCGAAGTTTTCGAGAACCGCCATCGCAAGACAGCCCTCAAAACGATTCTTCGCTTGCTTGATGCAAACCATGACGGCGTGCTGAGCGACGATGAAAAAGCCGCGGCGCACATCATGCTCTTCGGCCACAGCTGGGGCGGCTCTGCCGCGGTGCTCCTGGCGCGCGAACTGAATCGCCTCGGCGTCCCTGTGATGCTGACCGTTCAGGTCGATAGCGTCGCCAAGCCCTGGCAGAATGATGCCGTCATCCCTGAAAACGTGGCAGCAGCAGTCAACTTCTACCAGCCACACGGAATCATCCATGGCCGCTCCACAATCAAGGCTGCCGACGATTCCAAAACCCGGATCCTCGGGACCTACCGCTTCGACTACCGGCAGACGCCCGTCCGCTGCGAAGGATATTCCTGGTTCGATCGCATCATCACCCCAAGTCACATGCAGGCCGAATGCGATCCCCACATCTGGACGCAGGTCGAAAATCTCGTTCTGGAGCGCATGACGCCCGAACTCAGCCGCCTAGCCGCCAATCCCGCTCCTTAGATAGCCAGGTACTGAGAATGTCAGCGCGAGCCGATTTGAAAGGGCACGGCTTCCCGCCGTGCCGCCAAAGGCCGCAACCTCACCCGGCTTTAGCCGCTGAGGGACGCTGTCACGAGTGAGTTTCTGGCAGCGCCCTAGAAACGATTCGTGCAACTTTTAACCTGAAATCGGGTTCTCAACGAGTATAGGATTACCTCTGCAGTAACCCAGCCACCCTGACATTGCCGGTGGAAGGTGCCTTATGAACAGATCCAGCTTGCTGAAAGCCCTTCTCTTAGGAACCACGTTCCTTGGTCTCGTATTCCTTTCCGCGTCCGCTTTCGCTCAACATGGAGGTGGTCACAGTGGCGGTAGCGGAGGCTCGCACGCCGGGGGCGGTGGAGGTTTCCACAGCGGAGGCGCCTCCTCTGGCGGCCTCCACGGCGGCGGCGGTTATGGCGGCGGCTATCATGGCGGTGCTTCCGGCTTCAGCGGTCGGGGATCGTCCGCGGGGGCTGGCGTTAGCTCCCGATCCCCAGGCGGTGCAAGTGCCGGACATCCATGGTCTTGGGAAGGTCACAGCTCCCGCGACGCATCTCCCGGATGGCATCAGTTTCCATCCAGCAACCCAAGGACCGTAGGTCGCGAAGGAGGGGGCAGTCCTGTGACCCGGTCGAGCGCTTCCTCCATGGCAGCAAGGTCTGCCGACACGCCGAATCACTCCGCTGTAGCCGACGGACAATGGCACTCTTTCGCCGCACAACGGACTGAGATTGCTCGTGCGTCTACAACCACGACCTTCAACCGCGCCGGCTTGGTTTCCAACAATCTTGGTTGGCGCGGCAACCGATGGGGGAACGGCTTCGGATGGCGCGGCGGTTGGGGATGGCCCGGCTGGAACTGGGGCTGGGGATGGGGTTGGGGTTGCTGCGGTTGGGGTTGGGGATTCGGTTGGGGTTGGGGAGGCTGGGGAATCGGCTGGGCCTCTTGGGGTCCATTCTGGGCATGGCCCTCCTATTGGTACAACCCCTGGATCTACGCCGATGTCTCGCCGGCCTATGTCCTTGATCCCTATCCAGGATAAGAGGGCCTGTGTCGGCTTGTGGATACACGCATTTAGCCTAGCGGTGGAGCGGTATAGCCACGCGTAGCAACGTGATATCCATGCGTCGTTGATCGCGCCATCCAACACTCTGAGCTCCTCCCTACCCTTTTGAGCAATAGAAAAGGCGCGACCTAGAGGCCGCGCCTTTCAAATTTCTACTCTCTACTTTCAGAATAGCAAATTAGGCGTATTTACCCGGAAAAATTCCAAACTTTATTTTCCAAGTCTTTCCAAGCACTTAACCCCGATCGTGTAATTTCTGCCCATTGACAAGATTTCCTCCGATCGAATGCGAGACCGCTCTCGCCCGCACCAGCGCTCTCGAAGTTTTTTTTCCTTCGTGATCCTTAGTGCCCTTCGTGGTTATCGCTTTTAGCCGGCCCCACCAGAACATTGTCGATCAGCCGCGTCGCTCCGACATAAGCCGCCACCGCCACCAAAGCCCCCCCCAATAAATCCGCCACCGGATGGAGAGTATCCGGATCCACCACTTCGAAATAATCCAACCGCACCCCATTCTCGCGCGCGAACTCCTCCCGCCCGGCCGCCACCAGACGCGCCGCACCCGTCTCGCCCGCATGAACCAGTTGCTTCACGCGCTCCAACGACCGATGCAGCACCAGCGCCCGTTTCCTCTCCTCCGCACTCAAATAAGCGTTCCGCGAACTCATTGCCAACCCATCCGCCTCACGCACAATCGGGCAAACCACGATCTCCACCGGCAGATTCAAATCCCGCACCATCCTCCGGATGATCGCCACCTGCGCCGCATCCTTTTGCCCGAAAAACGCATTGTCAGGTTCAACGATGTGAAACAACTTAGCAACAACCGTCGTGACCCCGCGAAAATGCCCCGGCCGCGAGCCCCCATCCAGCTTCCCGCTCAACTCCTCCACCGTCACCCACGTCACCGCCCCCGCTGGATACATCTCCTCCACCGACGGCGCAAACACGAACTCCACACCCTCGCGCTCCAGCATCTCGCAGTCGCGCTCAAATGACCGCGGATACTTCGCGAGATCTTCACTGGGCCCAAACTGCGTAGGATTCACAAAGATGGAAACCGCCACCGCACTGCGAGCCGTCCGCGCAGCCCGTACCAGCGACAAATGCCCTTCATGCAGCGCCCCCATCGTAGGGACCAACGCGAGCGGCCTTCCGTCGCGCCGCACCCTCCGCGAAGCAGCCCTCATCTCGTCAATAGTCGAAAAGATTTTCAAGGTTTGAATGTGGGGACAGCCGCCTTCGGCTGTCCGTCGAGCAAAGCTCGACGTGCCTTTGGCTGATGGTGAGTAAAGGGCCGGCGCATCACGCCGCAGGCACCCACTCCACCGCGATATGCGCCCCCTGCAGCAATCCGCCCACAATGCCTTTATTGCGGCGAATCGCCACACTATCCCGCTCGGAACCGACCTCGCCAGCTTCTGCTGCCGCAACGACGCGCCCATAAGGCCAATTCGAAGCTGGCAATTTCGCCAGCGCAGGCAGCAACTCGTCCGGCTTCATCACGATCTCCGCGCTGTCGGCTACATCGAACAGCGCCACTCCATCCGCGCGCACGATCAGGTAAGGATTGCGCCAGTTCCTCATATTCCGAATGTGCTCGTACTTGGCGGAGTCTGCCGGAGGGATCGCTTGCAGAATGGTCTGAGGATCAGGCCCCTGTGGTTCCGGCTGCTTCGTACACCCGGCCAAAGCGGACAGAAAAATCAATAGCCACAACGCTCGCCGGGTGATCACTAGCGGTAATACCTCGCGGTTGCGGGAACATCACTCTTCGCCGCCCACACCAGCGCCACGATCCACCCGATCACGCTCCATCCCAGAAACAAGTTCAGCAGAAAGATCGCTAGCAAATCGCGCTTGCTCCGCGCCAGCGCAATGATCGCCGGCAAAAAATACATCAACGTGCCGAAGCCAAAGAACGGGAAAAAGAAAAAGTGTGCCAGAACCATAGCTACCTCCCAATAGCGTAGCACTCACCGTTATCTCGGTGAATCAGGGATACGAAAGAAACCATTACCACACAAGAATGATACGGAAAACAATCCGCCCAAGTTCCAATTCCGCAGCGAAGTGAAATTTCTGATTTCAAATGGTTGCGGGTGCCCCATCCTTGTCCCACTGCTTTTTGGCGGGACAGGGTGGGGGTTTTGACTTCGTAGCGAACCCATCCAAAAGTTTTGCGTGAAAGCGAAATCGTACCCTCACCGGGCCAGTGTAAAGCCTTAAATCCGCGTTCCTCCGCGCAATCCGCGGAACCCGAAGTCATCGCCCCATCGCCCGCTTCCGCGCCAGCACCGTCTCCAGCGCCGCTCGTGTCTCCTTCGGCAGATGATAGGACTCTTCATCCGAAGGATATTGCCGCGACCGCACATCCGCCCGAAACGCCTGCACAGCATGCGTGACCAAAGCCGCCGCATCCCCATACCGCCGCACGAACTTCGCAGGCGGACCAAACGTCAGGTTCAGAATGTCGTGAAACACCAGCACTTGCCCGTCACATTCCGGCCCCGCGCCGATCCCGATCGTAGGCGTGCTCACCTCCGCCGTAATCATGGCAGCCACTTCCCGCGGAATACCTTCCAGATAAAGGCAAGCCACCCCTGCGCGATCCAACGCCACCGCATCGCGCATCAGTAGCTCGATTCCACCCAGGTTCTTCCCCTGCACCTTGTAGCCGCCCATCACATTGACCGATTGCGGAGTCAGCCCAATGTGTCCGGCCACCGGGATCTCGGCGTCGATGATTCGTCGAATCAAGTCTGCCCGCCGCTCGCCGCCCTCCAGCTTCACCACTTCGGCGCCACCTTCTTTCACGAAGCGCGCCGCATTGAGAATGGCGTCTTTGGGATCAACCTGGTACGACCCGTAAGGCATGTCAGCGATGAGCACTGCATTCTTCACCCCGCGCCGGACGGCCTTCACGTGATGCAGCATCTCGTCCATCGTGACCGAGAGCGTGTTCTCGTACCCCAGCATGGTTTGCGCGAGGGAATCCCCCACCAGCACCATCTCGATGCCAGCCTCGTCGACCAGACGCGCCGTGGCGTAGTCGTAAGCGGTAAGGCAGGTAATGGGATCGTGGTGGAGTTTCTGCTCGCGAAGAGAGGTGGTAGTTACCTTATGGCCGGAACCGTCAAACAGACGGCCCCCGAGTGGGGTCAAGCTCATGATGTCCTCCAGTGCCCCTCCGGCATCGCCGGATAGAGCCTGTGCACGCATCGTGGCGTCTACACCATTGGATGACGCTAGGAATATTTTAGCTGCAATCCAACATTGGGTCCATGCCCGTTGCTCCACTGTTTTCAGCGTCTTCCAAACATTCGAGTGCGCGCTCGGATTGCCGCATACCGATCCGGCGAGAGGTGGATGTAACTAACAGAAAGCATGCTTCACAAAGTAAGACAACAACTAAATGTCCTACCTCAGCGATGTGGTAAGATAAACTATATGTCGACCTACCAAACTGTAGTCAGTTCGAAAGGACAAGTGGTCATTCCTGCGCAGTTGCGTGAACGCTTCGGATTGAAAAAGGGCACTCGAGCGGTATGGATGGAGCAAAAGGGCCAGCTTGTGCTCACTCCAATCGAACGCCTGTTGGACGAGATACAAGGGTTTCTAAAGCCGGCTCCGGGTGAACCATCGATGTTCGACGAGCTGTTCAAAGAGCGTCAAAGAGAACGCGAACGTGAGAGGAAAAAGGTGTGACTGCATCCTCCCGTGGTCAACTGCGTCGCTTTGTCTTTGATGCGAACGCGGTCATCGCTCTTCTTGAGGATCGTCCGGGGGCAGCCCAGCGCGTCCGACGGATTCTTGAAGATGCCTCCAGGAACCAAATGCCGGTCTTGCTTTCCGCCGTCAATTGGGGAGAGGTCTTCTACATCGCCTGGAGGCTCCATGGCGAGGTTCATGCGCTCGAAGCAGAAGCCAAACTGAGGCAACTACCGATTGCGGTCGTGGCTGTGGATCGCGAGCGAGCCACGCGCGCTGCCACTCTCAAGCAAAAACACATTCTTGGGTACGCTGACGCCTTCGCCGCCGAACTTGCCATCGAACGCTCAGCATGGCTGGTAACCGCCGATCCTGAGTTCTCAAAATTGGGGAAGGCATTGTCGGTGCATCCGTTGCCGCGTCACGAAAAGTGAGATCATGTGTCCTCGCAGAAGTACGCTGTTTGTGAGGTTCTGCTCCAAATGCACCTCCGCCGCGATCGCCGCACATGGACGCAACAAGCAACTTCAGGTGTGAAGATCGCCGGTGCCACTGTCGCAACCGCCGCAGCCTTGGGACTCATCGCAAGCGCCTACATCCGAATCGCCAGGTTGGATGGTGGTAATCACGTAACCGCAGGGTGGCTTCTCTTGGCGGTAGTCACCATCGTCCTGTCAGCCAGGGCTCAGTATTGGGGTCGCTGGTTCTATTTCTTGCCCGGCTACGTTGCCATGCGTTCATCCATCTGGATGATCTTGGGCTGGTTCTCCCCTCGAGGATTCATTTTTGTCCGGTTCCCCGTTCTGATGGCCAATGATGGCAGTCTTGAGCTTCCGATTCAGCAAGTTGAAAAGGGTCCGTGCGGGTGACCGCATTACTCTGATGTTCGCATGCGCTGGCTTCCTAGGATCCATTGCGGGATTCTGCGCGCAACAGCCAATGTCTTCTGCGTTGGTTATCGCTGTGGTGGGGAATCTGGCTCTGTTGCTTGAAAGGTTCGCCGTGAGGCATCACGCTATGCAACGGGAGAGGGGAGCCAAACGGGCCGCAGTAGTACCCAACTCCGATCAGTGATCCTACGCGCTGGCAGCTTCCTGCCCACCCAGCGGCAGGAAATACTGCGTGCCCTTGATCGGCTCCGTCACCTTGCGCAGCAACTCCTGCAGATCCTCGTTGCGGTCCACGAAGTCGATCTCCGACGTATTCACGATCAGCAGGTCCGACGACGTGTAGTGAAAGAAGAAGTGCTCGTAGGCCTTCACCACTTCTTCAAGATATTCGTCGCTCACCGCTTTCTCGCCCGGCGCATTCTTTTTCTTGAGCCGCTTCCTCAGGACCTCGGGCGTTGCCTGCAGGTAGATCACCAGATCCGGCGTAGGCAACTGTTCGCGGAAGTGGTTGTAATACCGGTTATAGGTGTCGAGTTCCTGATCGGTCAGGTTCAGGCAGGCAAACAGCTTGTCTTTTTCAAAAATAAAATCTGTCACCACGGTCTTGTTCGATCGCGCACCCAGATCGAGCGCGTGCAACTGCTCAAACCGCCGCACCAGAAACGCAAACTGCGCCTGAAATGCCGCCCCGCGCTCACCTTCGTAAAATGCAGGCAGAAACGGATTCGCGTCCGGCTCTATCACCCGCTGTGCGTTCAAGCGCTCGGCTAAGAAGCCCGCCAGCGTGCTCTTGCCGACCCGTATGGGTCCCTCCACAGCAATGTAACGGGGAAGCTCGAAAAGGTTGGCCATGGGCTCGTGCGATGTCTCGGAAGTGGCAGGATATCCCGGATGCGTCTCACTGGCAATTGTGCGATGAGTTAACACTGAGGAAAACGGTTCTAGATTTCAGATTGCAGATTTGAGATTGCAGATTGACCACGTTTGCAGCCGGCCGCGCGTAAATCTGAAATCTGCAATCTAACATCTGCAATCGTTTTAGAATCTCTGCATGCTAGCAATCGGGCTCGCCGGAGTTGCAGTCTCCGCGGCTGCACTCTCCGCCGGCTACCAGTCCATGGCCCCGACCGGCCAGTGGTACGGGCGCACGTTCACCAGTCTCGCGCGCGGCACAAAGCAACTCGCCCTCACCTACGACGACGGCCCGAACGATCCGCATACGCTGCGTCTAGTTGAGGTTCTGGCAAAGCACAACGTCCGTGCGACTTTCTTCCTGATCGGACGCTGTGCCCAGCAACGTCCCGAAATTGTTCGCGAAGTCGTGAAGGCAGGACACGTCATCGGAAACCACACGTTCACGCATCCGTTGTTAACTTTCAAGACCGCAGCCGAAGTCCGTAAAGAACTGTCTGACTGCCGCTCGGCGATTCAAGACGCCGTTGGCAAGCATTCCAGTCTTTTCCGCCCGCCCTTCGGGGGACGACGGCCCGCGGTCCTGCGCATCGCCCGCGAGCTGGGCCTCGAGCCCATCATGTGGAATGTCACCGGCTACGACTGGAGCGCTCCTCCGGCCGTGGTGATCGAGAAGAAAGTCTCAAATCAAATTCGCGGTGGCGACGTAATCCTTCTTCATGACGGCGGCCACAAGCAAATGGGCGCAGACCGGTCACAGACGGTGTTAGCGACGGACCATCTGATCACCCGCTGCAAATCGGAAGGCTACGATTTCCTAACTATCCAGCAAATGCTCGTCGGAACACAGGCTCTGTCAACAATTCGGGATTGATTCGGATTTCAAATTCCAGGAGTTTCCATCATGCGCCTCTTGTTCGTGCTCTTCTCGACCGTTGCCATCGCCGCCGCCCAGCCCAAAGCGCTTTTCTACATGATTGAAACTCCGAACTCGGTAAAATCCTTCACCGAGCACGCCGACAAAATCGACATCCTCGTGCCCGCCTGGTACTCCGTCGATGGCAATGGCCTTGTCTGGGGAGGTCCGAATCCTGACGTGCTCAAGACCGCGGCCAATCACCACGTCCCCGTCATGCCCATCGTAGCTCTCATGAAGCAACTGGAACTCCACAACTTGTTCGCCTCTGAAGCGGCCAAGACAGCATTCATCCACGCGCTTCTCGGCGAGTGCAAGAAGAACGGATACAGCGGCTTCCAGATTGATTTCGAAAACGTGAATTGGACCGATCGCGACCTGCTCTCCGCTCTGGTCGCCGAAACCGCCGCCGCTCTCCACAAGCAAAACCTGCAACTCACGATTGCGACTGTCCCCAACGCGCCCGGATATCCCGGTAAGAGTCCCTATTCCCACTGGCTGTACGCGAACTGGCGAGGCTCCTTCGATTTGAAAACCCTGGCACAGAGCGTGGATCTGATCTGCCTCATGACCTACGACCAGAACACGCGCTGGACCATGCCCGGGCCGGTCGCCGGCTATCCGTGGACGGCGCAGAACGTCGAGTACGCGTTGCAGTTCGTCCCCAAAGAAAAACTGTCGATGGGAATTCCGGTCTACGGATATCACTGGTTCGCCGGCGATCCCGGTAAAGATGAAAAGCCGAATCCAACCGCGGAATACATCGGGCAACAAGAGATCGATGGATATATCGCCGCCTATCATCCGCAGGTCGAATGGGATGCGGCGGATCGGGTGTCGTGGTTTTACTTTTATCGCGACGACGTGCGCGATTGGGCCTTCTACACCGACAAACGCGGATTCCAGGAGCGCCTCAATCTGGTGCACGAACGCGGCTTGCAGGGATTCTGTTCGTGGGTACTCGGCGCAGAGGATCCTCAGATTTGGTCAGTCCTGCCGTCGCACAAATGAGACTGGAGAGAAGTGGTCGCAGATGCGGTTTTACCCGCCGAGAAAGCCTCAGCATTGCGAGCTAACATCCAACAGCCTGCCTAATTCTTTCGCGGCGGATCGGTTGTCCATGGCGGCGCGACGCCGAGGGAGCGAGCGTAGGCGATTTGCTGACCCAGATGCTGCGCGATGTGCTGAACGATGTAGAGCAGGACTCCGCGTTCGGTAATCTTTCCTCCGTTCCAGTCGAGAGTCTTTTCCAGGTCCGACTCGGGCATAGCGCGGATGGCCCCCTTGGCATGCGCGTAGGAAGCCTTGAGCGTGGCGATAACTTTTGCTTTGTCGGTGGTGGACTGCTCCAAGGTTTTCGTATCGACCCGCGCCGGCATGGGAGTGCCGACGAGCCTGTAAAGGTTGTAGTTGGCAGCGCTGGCGTGCAGGAAAACTTCGGCGATGGTGCGAACATCCGCGGAAGGACGCCATGTGTATTTATCAGCGGGGATGGCCTCGGCAAGGCGAACGAATTCGCTTTCCTGAATCATGACTTCGGCCATGACTTCCGATCGGTATCCGGTGACCCCGGGAGTCCCGTCCCGATACGGATACACTTGGGCTGAGGCGCGAAATGCAGTCGTGGTTATCAGGATGAACCAGAGAGCGGAGAGGGTTCGCAGCATGGGACTTCCACCTTTTGTGGTCAGCGTTGACTGTATTCGCGAGATTATATCCGCTTCCTAGAGCCGAACTTAACTCGCTGTCTCCGCGCTCGACGACTTCTCCCAACACCGAGTCCCTGCGTTGGTGGCGTAAAGACGTGACGTCCCAACGACTTTAGGCCGCTGTTTTAGCCTCGCATCCCCGCAAACGCCTGTTTCGCCGCTGCAACGGTCCGCTGCACATCTTCTTCTGCATGCGTGGATCCCAGAAACGCGGCTTCATATTGCGACGGTGGCAAATAAACTCCCGCATCCAGCATCGCGTGGAAGAATTTCCCGAACGCTTCCGTATTCGATTTCGAAGCCGAATCCCAATCCGTGACCGGCCCCTTCTGGAAGAACCAAGTGAACATCGATCCCACACGGTTCGCGCACAGAGACACTCCGGCGTCTCTCGCGGCCGCCATCACGCCATCCACCAACTCTCCGCTAAGCTTGTCGATCTTCGGATAAATGTCGTCCTTACGATCGCGCAACTGCTTGAGCATCGCGCATCCCGCGGCCATCGCCAGCGGATTTCCCGACAGCGTCCCCGCCTGATACATCGGCCCCAGCGGCGCCACGAGATCCATAATCTCCTTCGACCCGCCGTAGGCCCCCACCGGCAATCCGCCGCCGATGATCTTGCCCATCGTCGTCAGATCCGGCTTGATGTTGTACAACTCCTGCGCCCCGCCGAACGCTACGCGAAACCCGGTCATCACCTCGTCAAAGATGAGCACAGAGTGTTCGCGCTGCGTGATCAACCGCAGCCCCACCAGGTAATCATCCGCCGCAGGCACGCATCCCATGTTGCCGACGACCGGCTCGACAATCACGCACGCGATCTGATGTTTGAATTTTTGAAAAGCGTACTCGACCGAAGGCAGATTGTTGAACGGCAGCGCCAGCGTAAACATGGTGAATTCTTCTGGAACGCCCGCCGATCCGGGGATCCCGAGCGTCGCCACGCCCGATCCCGCCTTTACCAGCAGTGCATCCGCATGCCCGTGATAGCAGCCTTCAAACTTCACGATGTATTTGCGTTTCGTGTAAGCACGCGCCAGCCGGATCGCCGACATCGTTGCTTCGGTCCCTGAACTCACGAAGCGCAGCTTCTGCATGTTCGGAAACGCGCCCAGCACCAACTCCGCCAGGTCCGCCTCCGACGGCGTCGACGCCCCGAAACTGGTCCCATTGCAGGCCGCTCCCACGATCGCATCGAGCACGTTTGCCTCCGCGTGCCCGAGGATCAGCGGCCCCCATGACCCGATGTAGTCGATGTACTCGTTTTCGTCCGCGTCCCAGATGTGCGAGCCCTTGCCTCGGACGATAAACGGCGGATCGCCACCCACCGATCGAAATGCCCGCACCGGCGAATTCACTCCCCCCGGGATCATGCTTTCTGCCCGCTGTTGCAGGCGCCGTGATTGTTCAGTTTTGCGCAAGGTTGTGGAAGGCATCAATTCCTCTCGACACGGAGAAAACAGATGTCAAAGTCTCGGACGCAAACGACTAATATAGCAGCGCCCCCAGCATCGAATTCACCAGATATTCATCATTCCGCAATCCATTTGCAACATCTCAGCAGTACCGTAG
>DATMOO010000183.1:0-31797 GCA_035568275.1 Candidatus Sulfotelmatobacter sp. | reverse complement strand
GAAAGCGACGTGGATTCTGAATTACTCCTGGGACGGTAACAAGAAGGTGGGGAGCGAGGCCATGATTCGCGAATCGATGATGAATCTGGCAATGTCGCAAATCATGGCGGGAGCGAATTTCTGGGACGCTCCGGGGCATTCGATGGCGGGGTCGAATGATCTGCCGACGCGAACGAAGATCTTCTCGTGGATTCACGCGCATGAGAAGACGTTTTATTTGCCGCGCTCGCCGGTGGACCCGATTGGGGTGTACTTTTCGCCGGAGACACGGAATTTCTATGCCGAGGATTTCATTGCGTCGTATCGAGGCATTTTGATTTTGCTGATGCAGAAGCATCTTGAGTTTCAGATTGTGACGCCGCGAACGCTGGCTGAGTTTCAGGGGAAGACGCTGGTACTGCCGGATGTTCGCGTGCTTGGACAGCGCGAGAAGGAGCGGTTGAAGGAGCTTGCCGCGGCGAAAAGTCTCGTTGTGACGGGAACGGATGCGACAGAACTTGGTGACCTCCCGAACGTCGTGCGATTGCGGGAATGTCCGGGAAAAGCTTACAACGCAGCGATAGAAAAGGATTTCGAGCACAGGTCGCCGGAGACCGCGCGCGAGTTCTTTGCCAGCCTGCAAGGTGCTGGTGCGGTGCGGATTCAGGCGTCCCCGCAGATTGCGACCTCCATCGCTCGCACCAGTGAGGGACACATCAACTGCTTCTTTGCCAATTTCGCCGGATTGCGTGGAGGCTCGAATCCGGTGCAGACCCCGCAAAGTGGAGTAGAGGTCGCGGTGCAGGCAAAAGCGGAGGGAAAGGGATTTTTCCTTCCGTTCCTGGGGCAGGTGCAGGCGGTAAAGGGAGAGCGGGACGGAGACTCGATTCGGTTCTCGCTGCCCACGATCACGCGAGGGGCGGTGTTCTGGTATGAGCCTTAGGAAATCCGTGGGATATCGGATGTGACCGCGGATGTACGACCCTGTTCCCGGACGATCTTCACCATCACGCAGCGAAAGTCAGAATCCCCACCCTGTCGCACAAAACGCGACAAGGATGGGGCACCCTCGAGATGTTGATCGCTTGCCCGCGAGACGCCGGCTACGTACTACGATCCCAGGCTTTGGAGCGTGAGACGGCTTCGTTCCAGCGGTCGCGCAGCGATTGGGCTTGCGATGACGGCATCTGCGGTTCGAAGCGGCGGCTTTTTCCGGCGGCCAGCGCCTCGAGACCTGAGCGCCAGAAACCGACCGCCAGGCCGGCCAGGTACGCAGCACCCATAGCGGTAGATTCCGTCACGGCCGGACGGACTACGGGAGCACCAAGGATATCGGCTTGGAATTGCATCAGGCTGTCGTTGGCGGCAGCCCCGCCATCCACGCGCATCTCTTTTACAGCATCGCCCGAGTCGCGGCGCATGGCGTCGAGCAAGTCGGCTACCTGGTACGCAATGCTCTCTACCGCTGCGCGCGCAATGTGACCGACGGTGGTGCCACGGGTGATTCCAAAAATCGATCCCCGGGCGTAGGAATCCCAGTGGGGTGCGCCCAATCCGACGAATGCAGGGACGAAATAGACGCCGCCGTTGTCGGGCACAGACTTTGCGAGAGGCTCGACTTCCTGTGAGTTGCGAATCACACCCAGCCCGTCGCGGAGCCACTGCACCACTGCGCCGCCGACGAAGACGCTGCCTTCAAGCGCATATTCGGTAGTATCTTTGATTTTCCAAGCGACGGTCGTGACCAGTTGATTGGAGGAGGGCACTGCTCGCTTGCCAGTGTTCTGCAGCATGAAGCAGCCGGTCCCGTAAGTATTCTTGGTCATCCCAGGCTGGCAGCATTGTTGACCGAACAATGCGGCCTGTTGATCTCCAGCGATGCCAGCAATTGGAATGTTCTCTACCCCAGCCAACCCGCGGACTTCGCCGTAGATCTCACTCGATGAGCGCACGGCCGGCATGATCGCGAGAGGAATTCGTAGCCGATCGAGCAGCTCTCGGTCCCACTCGAGGCTGTGAATGTTGAACACCATCGTGCGCGAGGCATTGCTGACGTCAGTGGCATGAACCTTGCCTTGCGTCAGCTTCCACACCATCCAGGTGTCGACGGTGCCGAAGGCGAGTTTTCCGGCCTCGGCCAGGCTGCGGGCGCCGGAAACATTATCCAGAATCCATGCGATCTTGCTTCCAGAAAAATAGGCGTCGATCAGCAAACCGGTGCGTTGCTGGATCACGGACGCGTGACCATCCTTCCTGAGTTGTTCGCAGAAATCGGCCGTTCGCCGGTCTTGCCAGACGATCGCGTTGTGAACAGGTTCGCCGGTTTCGCGATTCCAGATGATCGTGGTCTCACGTTGGTTGGCAATGCCGATGGCTGCGACGTCAGCCGCGCTGGCTCCCGCTTTGGCAAGAGCTTGGCTTGCGACTGCGATTTGAGATGACACGATTTGTTCCGGATTGTGCTCAACCCAGCCGGGACGGGGAAAGATTTGATCGAATTCCTGTTGCGCGACCGCACGGATGGAGCCTTCTTCATCGAACAAAAGTGCTCTTGAACTGGTTGTGCCCTGATCGAGTGCTAGAACGTACTTCACGGTACCTCCTGCAATGGCTGGCAGAGACAGAGACGTTGCAAGCAACGTCTCTACGACGGCCTCAAGAAGCGGCGGATTCCGAAATCGTAGAGGGCAGCGCCGATCAGGCCCCCGAGCAACGGAGCAGCGACGGGAATCCACCAGACACGCGATCCATCGATCAGGCCGTTATTTCGGAAACCTGCGACGACGGTGAAGAGCCGAGGGCCGAAGTCCCTCGCGGGATTAATGGCGTAGCCGTGCATGCCGCCAAAGCTCATACCGATGGCGACAACGACCAAGCCGATCAGCAAAGGTGCGAGGTTCGCGCCCGGAGGCATATTGAATTCATCGGTGATGGCGAAAATTAGGAGCACGAGCAAACCGGTACCGATCAGTTGATCTAGAAATCCGGCCTGCGGCAGCCCCGGGAAAGCGGGAAATGTCGTAAACACAACCGCCGTCTTTTCCAACTCAGGATCGAACTGCCGGAAAGCCGGTGAGTAATTCCAGTAGACAAGTGCGGCGGCAGCGAAAGCACCTGCCGTCTGGGCGATCGAGTACGGCACGACCTTGGACCATGGGAATTTGCGGAACACGGCAAGGGCGAGCGTCACCGCGGGATTCAGATGTGCTCCGGAAATCTTGCCCGCGATGTAGATGCCCATGGTGACGCCCAGTCCCCAACCCAATGTGATGTTGGTGAAACCTCCGTGAATGATTTCTCCGGGGCTCTTGGTCGGAAACAGTACGACCATAGCGACTACGCCTGTGCCGAACAGGATGAGGACAAACGTTCCCAGGAACTCCGCGAGAAGTTCCGCGGTCAAACCAGGTTTTGAGGTCATCGCATCTCCCGCGCGAGACAGCGCATCTGAGCCGCGAAGTAGTCTACCAAGGCGCGGCGGCACTCGCCTATTTTTCCTGAACGACGAATAAGAATTCCGGCGCTACGGCTCGCCGGAGTTACATCCAGAGGACATTTCTTCTTGACATTTCAAACTAGTCCCATAAGATAGAGAAATATTTATTCATTACTGTGAATATTTATGCATTATGAATAAAACCTTGCGCCAACGGGCCGTACTCGATGTGCTGAAGCACGGATCTGTCGCCAGCCAGGAGGACCTTCAGCGCCATCTTCGGCGGCGAGGCTTCAAGGTGGGACAGGCGACGCTCTCGCGGGACATCCGCGACCTGAATCTGAGCAAAACTGCACACGGTTATTCCCTGCCCCATGGAGAAAATGGCGTGGGGGTTGCGTTGCCCCCTGTGTCACGGCTGGTGAAGGAATTTGTTCTGGATATTCGTTCCGCTCAGAACCTGCTCGTCGTGAAGACAATCGTCGGAAGCGCGCAACCTGTCGCAGCGGCACTGGATGAGACCGACTGGAGCGAGGTGGTTGGGACCATCGCGGGTGACGACACCATCCTTATTGTGTGTCCGGACAAGGAAGAGGCTCGGGCGTTGGCGGGGCGCATCGAGGAAATGCTGGCGTAGATGGCGGGCAAACTCAAAACGGCGGTGTTGGGCGCAACCGGATATTCCGGCCTGGAATTAACGCGGATCCTTCTGCGGCATCCGCGCCTGGAAAAGCCCGTGCTGCTGCGCCGCAGCGCAGACAATGGCAACGCGGCCGATCTGGCGGATGTGTTCCCTGCCCTTTCTGGCAACGGCGGATATCCGCTGCATTCGCTTTCCTGGCCGTCATTGAAGCAGCAGGGAGTGCAACTGCTTTTCCTGGCTACGCCGCATGAGGTATCACGTTCCCTGGTTCCAGAGGCGATCGCGCAAGGCCTGCGAGTGATCGATCTTAGCGGCGCGTGGCGGCTGAAGCAGGAGCAGCACCGGGCCATTTACGGATTCGAGGATTCCGATGCGGCCAGCGCCGCCGCATTAACCGACCGGGCCGTATATGGCCTGCCCGAATTGAACAGCGACCGCATTTCCGGCGCGGCGCTGGTGGCGAATCCGGGTTGCTATGCGACATCGGTGATCCTCGCGCTGGCGCCGCTTCTGAAGGCTGGAGTGGTTGACCGGAGTCGCGGGATTATTTCCGATTCGAAATCGGGAGTTTCGGGAGCTGGCAAGAAACCGACGGCTAAAACGCATTTCGTGTCGGTGGCTGACAACCTTTCCGCGTACTCGGTGTTCAATCACCGGCATCTGGGCGAGATTGTCGAGCAGCTCGCGCTTGGCGATGAGGAGTTGATCTTCACGCCGCACCTACTGCCCATCCCGCGCGGAATCTTGTCGACGATTTATGTCCATCTGAACCGCGCCATGACGGCTCTCGAAGTGGAATCGTGCTTACGAACTTTCTACTCGGGCAAGCGCTGGGTGCGCATCTTCCAGACGCCGAAGCTACCCCAGGTGCAATTCTCGTTGCATAGTAATTATTGCGACCTGGGATTTGTCCTCGCGGAAGATGGTCGGCGACTGGTGCTGATTTCTTGCATCGACAATCTGGTAAAAGGCGCAGCCGGACAGGCAGTACAAAACATGAATGTGATGTATGGGTGGGATGAAGAAGAAGGACTGCAATGATTATCGTAGTGAAAATTGGAGGAACGGCGCTGGAAGACGCAGCTACGTTGCGTAAGTGCGCTCGCGCCGTCGCAGAGCTGGCACAGGATGGGCACCGCGTGGCCGTGGTGCACGGCGGCGGCACCGCTCTGACACGGGTTCTGAAGCAACTGGGTAAGGAGAGCGAATTCGTCGGCGGGCTGCGCATCACCGACGCGGAGACTCGCGATGTAGCGCTGATGGTGCTAGGCGGCATGGTGAACAAGAAGCTGGTTGCCGCCATTCAGGCTGCCGGTATGCCTGCCGTTGGATTCTGCGGTGGAGATGGAATGACGTTCCGAGCACGACGGAAGCAAATGAACGGAAACGACCTGGGGTTCGTCGGTGAGATTTGTTTTGCAGAGCCCTGCTGGATTGAAGCGCTGTGGCAGCAGGGCGGGATTCCGGTTCTGGCGTCGCTGGCATTGGGAGCGGACGGCGAATATTACAACGTCAACGCCGACGAGATGGCTGCAGCGTGCGCCGCGGCATGCCATGCAAACGCGCTGATTTTCCTGACGGACGTACCAGGCGTGAAGGATGCTCAAGGCATCGTGATTCCCTGGCTGAGCACAAAGCAGGCGCAGGAACTTACGGCAGGCTCGGTGATCAGCGGCGGAATGCTGCCCAAGCTCGCGGCCTGCACGCAGGCACTGAAGCAAGGCGTTGGCCGAGTCCGCATTCTGCCCGCATCAGAGGCCGATGCATTGCCGCAGTTTTATCTCACGAAGCTGAATTGTGGGACGGAAGTCACGTATGCATAAGCGGCGCCATGAGCGCTGAAAACGAAGAAAGCTGAAAACGAAGAAAGAGGAACATAGAAATTGGAACCCAAGTTGAATACACAATTGCAAAGCAAGACGCCGGTGGTGCCGGAGACATTCCCGGGCATCTTCTGGTGTCCGGATTTAGTTTCGACACGCGATCTTGGACCGCCGGGCGTCGAGGCCGTACTGCATCTGGCGGAACTGATGAAGTCCCGTCCGTCGGTGTTCGCGCGCGCGCTAGCCGGGAAGCAGATGGTGATGTTCTTTGAGAAACCCTCGCTCAGAACCCGGCTCACCTTTGAAGCTGGAATGGCGAGTCTCGGCGGAACGACGATGTTTGTCGACCAGTCCAAGAGTAGGCTGGATGCCCGCGAGACGCTCAGCGACATTGCTCACAACCTGGAGCGATGGGTAGACGTAATCGTGCTCCGAACCTTTGCGCAGGAGACCATCACCGGGATGGCCCAGCACGCATCCATTCCGGTGATTAACGCGCTGAGCGATCTGGAGCATCCCTGCCAGGCGTTGGCTGACTATTTCACGCTGGTCGAGCGCTTCGGGAGTCTGAGAGACATCACGCTCGCCTACGTCGGGGATGGAAATAATGTGGCGCACTCCTTGTTGCTCACTTGCGCCTGCCTGGGGTCGTCGATTCGTATTGCGACTCCGAAGGGCTACTCCTGCAATCCGCAGATCGTCGCGGATGCGCGGAAGATCGCCAAGCAGACAGGCGCACGCATTGAGTTTCTCACCGATCCTCGTGCAGCGGTCGCGGGAGTCGATGCGGTATACACCGATGCCTGGGCCAGCATGGGGCAAGAAGACGAAGCGGCCCAACGTGCGGAGACATTCCAGTCATATCAGGTGAATCGCGCGTTGATGGCGGAAGCCGCACCCCACGCGGTGTTCATGCACTGTCTGCCCGCGCATCGGGGTGAAGAGGTGACGGATGAGGTCATGGATTCAGAACAATCCGTCATCTTCGAGCAGGCGGAAAACCGCATGCATGTTCAGAAGGCCATTCTTTATCTGCTGTTGGGTGGTGCAGTTCGACTGCCCGTAAGGAGCGCTCATGCCTGAAAAAGTCGTACTCGCTTATTCCGGTGGTCTCGATACGTCCATCATCATTCCATGGCTGAAAGAAAACTATTCCTACGATGTCATCGCGATGGTTGGCGATGTCGGACAAGGCGACGACATCGAAGCCGTTGTCGACAAGGCTTACAAAACTGGCGCCAGTAAGGTGATCGTCGAGGACCTGCGCGAGGAGTTCCTGACGGGTTACGTCTTCCCTGCTTTGAAGGCTGGCGCCGTTTATGAACATAAATATCTGCTTGGGACGTCGCTGGCGCGGCCAGTGATCGCAAAACATCAGGTCGAAGTCGCGTTGCGTGAAGGTGCAACCGCGGTGGCTCACGGATGCACAGGCAAGGGGAACGATCAGGTGCGGTTTGAGTTGACTTATCAGGCGCTGGCTCCGGAGTTGAAGATCATTGCTCCGTGGCGGGAGTGGACCTTGAAGTCGCGCGAGGACTGTCTCGACTATGCCGAGGCGCACGGGATTCCTGTTGCGGCGAGCCGCGAGAAGATTCACAGCCGCGACCGTAATCTGTGGCACATCAGCCATGAGGGGGGCGAGTTGGAAGACGCTGGCAACGCGCCTTTGCCGACGACCTGGCAGATCACGAAATCTCCGCAGGAGGCGCCCGACAAGGAAGAGAAGGTCAGTATTGGATTCGTGAAGGGCGTTCCGGTATCGGTGAACGGGATGGAGATGGATCCCGTTTCACTGGTTGAGTTGCTGAATGAAATCGGAGCGCGAAATGCTGTGGGCCGTGTCGATCTGGTCGAGAACCGCTTTGTGGGGATCAAGTCGCGCGGATGTTATGAAACTCCGGGAGGGACGCTGCTGATTGCAGCGCATCGCGAGCTCGAGGCGGTGTGCCTGGAGCGCGACCTTGCGCACTTCAAGCAACATATCGGATTGAAGTACGCCGAGCTGGTGTACTTCGGTCTATGGTTCGCTCCCTTGCGCGAGGCTCTGGATGCGTTTGTCGAAAAAACCCAGGCCTACATGACGGGATCGGTGACCTTGTCGTTATACAAAGGGAATGTTTCCATCGCGAGCCGTCAATCGGAGTATTCGCTGTATCGAACTGATTTGTCGTCGTTCACAATGGGAGCGGAATACGACCAGAAAGATGCGGAGGGATTCATCCGCATTCTTGGGCTGCCGTCGCGGTCGCGTGCGCGGTCGCGAGTTGAGGTCGCGCAATGAAGATGTGGTCGGGACGGTTCCGGCAGCCGCTGAATTCGGAATTCGAGCGCTGGCAGCGATCGTTCGGCTTTGACCGGCGGTTGCTGCAATACGAGCTTGCGGCGAGCGCCGCGCACGCGACTGCGCTGAAGAATGCCGGGATATTGTCGGCCAATGAACTGATCAGCATTCTGCAGGGGCTGGAGCAGATTGGCAAGCAGTCTGCGGGGTCCCTAGCTTTCTTCGAGGATGACGACGCGGAAGACGTTCATCATTTCGTGGAGAAGCAACTTGTGGCATTGATCGGCGAGGTTGGCTACAAGCTGCACAGCGGGCGCAGCCGGAATGAGCAGATTGCGACGGATCTGCGGCTGTTCGTCCGGGTTGCGATTGATCAACTGCGGGAAGAATTGGCCAAATTGAGTAGCGCAATCGTGGATCGCGCAGAACAGGCGGAGGATGCGGCGATTCCTGCTTACACCCATTTGCAACGGGCGGAACCGGTGCTTGTGGGTCATTGGCTGCTCGCGTACGTCGAAATGTTTCTGCGTGACGCGGACCGGTTGGCCGACTGCCGCAAGCGTCTGAATCTCTGTGCCCTGGGATCGGGTGCCGTGGCGGGAGCGACTCTCCCACTCGATCGTACTTTGATGGCCGACAAACTTGGCTTCGATGCTCCGACAGCGAACAGCATCGACGCGACGAGCGATCGCGATTTCGCGATCGAATTCGTCCAGGCATTGTCGTTGCTCGCGCTGCATCTGAGCCGGTGGGCCGAGGAGATGATTCTCTTCTCATCCCAGGAATACGGCTTCATTGAGCTGCCTGAGGCATACTCCACCGGCAGTAGCGCAATGCCGCAGAAGAAGAATCCGGATCTGCTGGAGTTGGTGCGTGGCAAAAGCGGGCGCATCATCGGGAACGCAACGGCGCTCATGATTTCAGTGAAAGGCTTGCCGCTCGCTTACAACAAGGATCTGCAAGAGACGCAGGAACCGCTATTCGATTCTGCGGACGCGCTGCTGCAGATGCTGCCGCTGGTTACGGGCTGGATGAAAGCTGTCGAGTTTCATCTGGAAGCCATGCAGAAGGCGGCCGATTCGGGATTCATGAACGCGTGGGCGGCGGCCACATACCTCGTGGACCGAGGCGTTCCGTCGCGTCTGGCTCACGAGCGGATTGGAAAGGCTGTGCAGATCTGCCTGGAGCGGAATTGCGAGCTCAAGGATTTGTCCCTTCAGGAGTTGCAATCACTGAGTCCGGAGTTTGGCGAGGACTTCAAAGAATCACTCAGACTCCCCGCGGTGCTGGCTGTCCACGATGTTCCGGGCGGGACGGCACCGGGCCGGGTGCGGCAGGCAATCGGGGCCGCAAGGAAGAAAATCGAGTCTCTTCGCGAGGAGGTCCATGCGCACGCGTAAAGCAATCTTGCCTGATGCTGAGCACATACACGAGTTGATCGCCGCTTACTCTGGTGACGGTACATTATTGCCCCGGACTCTGCCCGAAATCTGCGAAAACGTGCGGGACTTTGTCGTTCTCGAAGACGACGGGCACATCATTGGTTGCGGAGCCCTGCACCTCTACGGCACGCATCTTGCCGAGATTCGCTCGATCACCGTCGCGCCGTGGGCTCAAGGAAAAGGTGGCGGTGGTCGGCTGGTCAAGGCGCTGATGGCGGAGGCAAAGCGCCATCAAGTGGATTGCATTTGCCTGTTCACGCGTAAGCCGGACTTCTTCGCCGGCCAGGGATTTTCAGTCGCGCAGCGCGAGGACTTGCCCGACAAGATCTACAAGGACTGCCACGCTTGTCCGCGATTCCACTGCTGCGATGAAGTCGCGATGGTACGGGGAAATCTTCCCAAGTTCGCCATCCTTCCGGAGCCGGCGAACTGGCTGGTGAAACTGCAGGGATGGTCGCCGAACGTTGCGGAGCCGACGAGGTCGAGCTAGAGGTTTTTGTGGGGACAGCCGCCTTCGGCTGTCCGTCGCCCACAGGGCGACTATCTTGGGCCTGCCCTGCGCGCACCTGCTAGATCTATTCGTCATCTCAGCATTGAATCTTCCTGCAGCGGTCACGACGGCCGCTCGCGCGGCCGGACAGCCGAAGGCGGCTGTCTCCAGAAGATTCTCAAATTCCCCGCATGGCATGGGCATTGGCCCTGAGGGCGTTCGCGAAAGAACTGTGATCAGGAACTGTGCCCCTCGCAATGCAGGACGCCCAGGTAGGCACTCCACGGACCGACCATTTCTCGATACTGATAGGCCATCACCCTTGAGAGTTGATGCAAATGGGTCATGTCATGAACGGCCCAGGTCGCCAGCAGCTGTGCAAGGGTAACGGGTCCGAGGGCAGGATGGCGTCCGCGGCGCTCGAAGTCTTCCGGCTGCAGATTCATCGCGCGGAGAGCATCAAGATTCTCGGCGCGCAATCGCGCGAACTCATCCAACAACTCTCCCAGCGACTTGCCCTGACTCTCTCGTTCCTGGGGTAGCCGATCAAACGGATCGAAGGCGCGGTTCTCGCCATGCTGCAGGATGATGCGTGCACGCGCCATCCAGTCGGTACGTTCTCCGTGAATAAGATGGCCGACGATGTCGAACGGGCTCCACGTCTTGCCGCCCTCGTTGCCGAGCGTCCAAGTCTGCGGCAGATCCCGTAAAAGGGCGTTAAGGGCGGAAGGCGTACGCGAGAGTAGGGCGACGGTTTGTTGCAGGTCGAGTGCCATGAAGTCCTCTACTGAGTTTCTTGCAGGGATAGATTGAATTCGGCCCGCACACGATGCATTGAATGTATCTGAGTCACCCTTTGTGTACCTTCGTGACCTTTGTGGTTCAGAGTTTTTAAAGGCGTTTACCACGAAGGGCACGAAGGTTCAGGAAGGAAAGCCGTCGCTCCCGATGCGGACCTTCGCTCCGCGGACAGCCGAGGCGGCTGTCCCCACAGGGTCATAGTATCACTCGAGCTATTGTCTTACTTCTCCGGTCGATGCGAATCGAACTCCTGCCAGGGGTTTTCCGGAAGCAAGAATCTCGCGAACGCTGGAACGGTTCGGGCCCGCCTGAGCCATTGCGGCAGAGAGACATTTCAAGGCTTGCCCCAGAGACGTGCCCTCGGGGAGGCGGAAGATCCAGGGTATATTGCTGGTCGTGAGCGCGTGGTCAGAAGAAATGGCGATGACCGGCACGAACGACTTCACTGCGATTTGCTCGGCCAGGTGGCTGGAGGAGAACGTCAGTTCATCGGCATCCATGTCCACCATAACGAGCTTCACTTCTGGAATAGCTGACCGGAGAGTGGAAATGAGCTGGGCACTAGAGCGGGAGAATCCAATCGAATCAAGCACAATGATGGCCGGCGTGGTGGCCATGATTTGCTCGTGGATGTCGGGAGTATAGGAATTGGACCCTACCACTCGGATTTCGTTTTTCTTAGCGAAAACGCGTAGCAGCGCTTCGCGCAAAAGACGGTTCTCTGCGAGGACGAAAACGTCCACGATCGCCAACGAACTCATGATCAACCTCTGAGAGTCGCGGTAGCACGGTCGCTCCCCCTTAGGCGCCCTTGCTTAGATTCGCCATTAGAACGCAGTTGCGGTAAGAAAGTTGCCGAAAGAATAAATAAATTTCATATCGGTTAGCATATCGTTTTACCCCGGTAAGCCAGTGATATCCTTATAAATTGGCCCATTTGACGGGTGCCCGCGATCACAAACGACTGGTCCAAGGCCCAATGTCTCCCGGTTTGCACGCCTATCTAAGAGGCTGCACAAGGACCTCGGGGCCAGATCCGTCATATTGTTGAGAATCCCCCTAAAGCGACTCGAAATCATGTTGCATGCGAATTGAAATCGAGATGCCCCGCGTCGCATCGAGTCCGGGCGAAGCGGCATTGTCAGTCCTGTGGTCAGGTGTCGGAGTTAGTCGAGCCCCCGCTACAACTTAGACGAAGAACGCGGATGCATGATCACCCATCGCTTTCGGGTCGTTTCGTTAGGTTAACAATTCCGACCTGGCTCGTCTGACGAATCAGCTAAGAGTTTCACCCGATCCGGAACTCGTTGAATCCCCCACCTGTAATATTTTTTCGAAGTATGCCGATGAATATTGCACCGGATGCGTTAACCGCGCTTCTGGGTCGGCCATCCAACATTTGCGCTTTTGTGGCAGGCGTTAAGGAGAGAGCCCATGAACAACATTGACTTCATCCACAGCCAGAGCCAGCCCAACGCAACATCACTATGTGAACACTGTCTGGGAACCGTTGAGCATGAGCCCTGGTGCGTAATCCGCGATCCCAAGGTGCAATATGCCTACGCAATCGTCAATGACCCTTGCGCTCTAACTTATAGGGATTCGCTCATCCTGCACTCCCTTGGAGTTACCTGGCGCAACCAAACACGCTAAGGCTTTCGCGACACACAGACGGAAAACGTTCGTATGGAACGTGACCCCCGGCCCTTAGTGAGGCCGACTCCAGTTCGAGAACGCCCGGTCCAGAGGGGACCGGCACGCTGGATAAGAGAACTTCGCTGCGGTTACCAAACCGTATGGCACTAACTTCTCCAACAACTTACCACTCTGCTCAGGGTTTAGTTTCGATTAATACCAGCCCCTGCGACGGGATACGCAGCCTCACCGACGCATCCTTCACTTCATGCGTCTCTGGGGGAGCAAGCTTCCCGGCGGCCCGGAGTTTCTCGATCTGCTGCTTCGTCGGATATCGCGGAGATGCCATGGCTTCATACGCTTTGTGAACATCGCCATGATCTGGATCAAGATGCGTCACCTGCACGCTCGAAACGCGGGCATGCGCAAACCGCAACTCCACCTCTTTCTCCGGTCCTCGCGTCCCCGGATCGGCGATGTTCCATACTGCAATCGCCAGGGTCCCGTCCTTGCGCCGGGTAACCAGGACATCGTCTGAGGAAGCGGCAAGCCTTTGCTCGCCAAGCCGGTGCAGCAGCAGAAATGCATTGAACGATGGTTTGGGAATGCCATCTTCGGCAAGCAAGCCGAAGCCACCATAGAATGGCTGCTTGACGACACCTTGCTCCTCGAATACATCCGAGAATGTCCAATAAGACATCTCGTTCACCAGGCCGTCGCATTGCCGGATCGTATCGGCGAGCCATGGGCCCATGTAGGGCGCATCTGTGACGTCCGGCTGGTTGCCGTAGCTGGCATTAAACTCAGACCAGATCAGCGGCAGCGTCGGCATCGCAGACGACTTAATCTGATCGTGCACTTTGCCGATCGCGCGACAGACCATACGGTTGCGTGGAATTTGCTCGTGCGTACCGAACACATCCTCAGCCTTATCGTTCCCGTAGACGTGCGAGGAAACGAAATCCACCGGAATCTTGTTGTCGGCGCAGTGCTTTATGAATGCGTCCGCCCACGCGGCCTGCGCGGTCGAAGGACCACCCACTCGCAACCTTGGACTCAGCGATTTCAGATCGCGCGCCGTGTGATCATACAGCTCGAAGTAGGTCGCCTGATGCGGCTCGCCTACCCAGAAATCAAGGTTTGGCTCATTCCACACTTCGAAATACCACTGCGAGACTTCGTCGATTCCGTAGCGCTCGACGAGGTGCTTGGCGAACTGGGTGATCATGCCGTCCCACTTGCTGTAATCCTTGGGAGGAGAAACGTTCTGCTTGTACCAGAACGCGTGCAGCGCATCCTTGTTCGAGGCCAACTTCTTGGGCATAAAGCTCAGCTCGACGAAAGGACGCACGCCGTTGGCCAGCAAGCCGTCGTAAATCTGATCGACATAGGAAAAATTGAGAACGGGACTGCCCTCTGCGTCTTCGTCGTAGACTCCGACCTCGTCCTGAAAAATGGCGTGGAAGCGGATGTAGTCCATGCCCGTGACCTTCTTCACGTCGCGCAGGTCCTGCCGGTAACTCTCGCGCAGCGAAAGAATGGCGCGCCCCGAGCCGAAGATGTGCTCCCAGAAATGTGGAAGAGCATGGGCCTCGGCTGCGCCATCGATGGTCACCGTTTCTTTTGTCGCCTGCGCAGCCGCGGGAATAATGTAGGGAGAAAGACTTAAAGACAAAAGTAGAGATGAAAGAAGTCGTCTGGTCATCAGAGCCTTGTCTAGCGCGGAATCAAGCGTGAGGAAATAAGATAAAGAATGCGGATTGTCTCGACGGCCCACCGCGCTTTAAAAACTTCGGGCGGCGACGTCGTAACATCGCCGCCCCAGTAAAGATAGCACCTTAGAAGCTCATGCGGGCTTGCAATTCCAGCACGCGGCCCTGCAAACCATTGATCGCCGTGCCAAACGGCGAATTCGCCTTTGGCGTGACAGTGGCGCAGATAGGGGGACGGCAATGGGAGTAACTGACCACAGTCGAGGCGCTCCCGAATGTGAACGGCGCCAGGTTCGAATAGATATGCGGTGGGCTTTGATGGGGGAGAATTGTAGGCAGACCATTGGCGGGATTCAGCGGTGTAACTATCCACGGCAAATTGTGATCGAGCCAGAACTGGTGGTCCGCAAGTCGACGACTGCTGTCAGCAACGATTAGGCTTGAGAGTCAGCACTGCGCGCGGCCGGTTCTCACTCTTCCACTTCCCGGGTTATTTCGATTAGGACGTACCGACTCTTCTTGGTCGGTTCGTAACACGGGCTGAAGGAGTGCACAAATCCGCGTCGGGCCCGATTCATTCTTTGCAGTTCGTAGCGCTCCCGCGCCTCCTCGATGGTCAAGAAGCCTTCGCGTGGAGACAGGGTGTACTGCACGCGAACCACGCGGTTCGCCCTCGGGTCCCACCAGCACTGCGTTTCGCGGACGAAATATCCAGGTTGCCCATCGACGTTTTGCTCTCCCAATCTCAGTTCGTAGAACTCCTGTCGCCAGGGCGTAGTCTGAGGAATCTTCGTTTTATAGAGTGTTTCAATCATGACTTGAGGTCTGAGTGATTGTACTAAAATCACCCACGACCGCAGTCTGGAAGCCACTTCTTCGCCGCGGCCATGGTTCTGGAATCGTCCGAGAAAAGACGTCCGAGTGGAACTACAAAGCCAAACAATATAAATTGAGGCGCATGCGGAGTCTCGGCTTTCTCTCTTTTTCTGTTCTCGCTACGATCATCGTCGCATCAGGATTCGCTCTGCGCACGGCGTGGGCACATCCCAAGAGCAGTTCTTCGCCGGTGGCGCGGGATTGGTCTGTGTACGGCGGATCCCCGGAATACCAGCACTACTCGTCGCTCGCCCAGATCAATCGCTCCAACGTGAAACAACTTCAGGTCGCCTGGAGCTACGACACCGGCGAGCAAGGCGGACTGCAAACCAGTCCTCTGATGGTCGACGGAATGCTTTATGGGATCAGCCCGACACAAAAAATCTTTGCCGTGGATGCCGCCACTGGAAAAGAACTCTGGAAGTTTGACTCGGGGATCAAGGGCATGCAACCGGACCGGGGACTCGCATACTGGGCTGACAAGGACGATAAGCGCATCCTCGTCGGCGTCATGAACTTCCTCCACGCGCTCGATGCGAAGACAGGCAAACCGATTCCATCTTTCGGATTCGACGGCCGCGTCGATCTGCAGGAAAATCTAGGACGCGAGCCGCGATTCCAGTCGATCTCTTTGACCAGCCCCGGAATTGTCTACAAGGATCTGATCATCGTCGGCGGCCGCAATCCTGAAACCTTACCTGCCCCGCCCGGGGACATCCGCGCTTACGACGTTCGCACCGGCAAGCTGCGCTGGTCATTTCACACGATTCCTCACCCGGGAGAATTCGGTTACAACACATGGCCGAAAGATGCCTGGAAGACGAGTGGTGCCGCCAACAACTGGGCCGGCATGGCCCTTGATCGTCAGCGTGGAATCGTCTACGTTCCGACAGGCTCGGCCGCGTCCGATTTCTATGGTGCCGATCGCGTCGGCGACGACCTGTTCGCAAACTGTCTGATCGCTTTGAATGCTGAAACAGGAGAACGAATCTGGCACTTCCAAGCGGTCCGGCACGATTTATGGGATCGCGATTTCCCGTCGGCCCCAGTGCTGATTACTTTGAAACGCGATGGAAAGCCTGTCGATGCTGTCGTTCAGACAAGCAAGCAGGGCTTCCTTTTTATATTCGATAGGGCCACGGGCAAGCCTCTGGTCCCGATCGAGTACCGTAAGTACCCCGCAAGCGTGCTTCCGGGCGAAGTTGCTTCCGCCGAGCAGGGTCTGCCGACATGGCCCGCCCCCTACGCACGGCAGAATCTCACCGAGGACATGCTGACGACTCGCACTCCGGAGGCTCATCAGTGGGCTGCAGAGCGGTTCAAAGCTTCGATTCACGAAGGCCAGTTCGTTCCCTTTCGAGTGGAAGCAGAAACGATTGTGTTCCCCGGCTTCGACGGCGCAGCGGAGTGGGGAGGCCCCGCCGTGGATCCTGACACAGACCTCATCTACATCAACTCCAACGAGATGGCATGGACCGCTTCCCTCTTCGAAGACAAAGGAGAACGTGGCGGCAAGGCGATCTACTTGAGCCAGTGCGCAGTCTGCCACGGCGAGAATATGCGTGGCGCGCCGCCTGATATTCCTGCTCTTGACGGAATCGGCAACCGCAAGAGCCCCGCAGACATCGCTGCGGCGATCCGCGGCGGCAAGGGGCGCATGCCGGGATTCCCGAATCTTTACGAAAACCAACTCAACGGCTTAGTGGAATTCCTGCTGACCGGCGAGAACAAAGAACTGGCAAGTTCCGGACCGCCGCTGCCCGCCATGAAATACCGCCTCACAGGCTATCGCCGTTTTCTCGATCCCGACGGCTACCCCGCTGTCGCGCCGCCTTGGGGGACACTCAACGCCATCGACCTGAACACTGGCGAGTATAAGTGGAAGATCAATTTCGGTGAATATCCAGAACTTGCGGCCAAGGGAATGAAGAATACCGGATCAGAAAACTACGGCGGCCCTATCGTCACGGCGGGAGGACTGCTCTTCATCGGCGCAACTAACTACGACAAGAAGTTCCGCGCGTTCGATAAATCCACGGGAGAGCTCCTCTGGGAGACCACCCTGCCCTTCGCAGGAAACGCCACCCCGATCACTTACTCCGTGAACGGCCGACAATTCATCGTGATTGCTGCTGGTGGTGGAAAAGATCCAAAGTCGGGATCCGGCGGGGTTTACGTAGCCTTCGCGCTGCCGCAAGAGGGCAAAAATTGATGAGATCGAATCTTGCGTATTTCGCCCTGATCATCACACTCGTAACGATCACCACCGCTCAGGATTCGAAATTTCCTCCCGCCGAACAGCAGATTCCCGTGCCGGAATGCTTGACCATGCGAGGCTTGTGGGAGGGTGGCTCAAAGACATGTACGCAAAATGAGCACGAGGCCTGGCTGGCAGACATCAGACACTGGCGCAACGAGCGTCGCGTTCGAATCGGCTATAACGGATCCCGCTACGATCTTCCCGCGCTGCAATGGACCCAGTCCTCATTTATTCAGCCACAAATGATGGTGCACGACCGATACTTCTATGATCCGGTGTTGGCCAAGTACACCGTCGACCGTTATCTCGATGATCTCGAGAAGCGATACGGCGGGATCGACGCTGTGCTCATCTGGCCTACCTACCCGAATATGGGCATCGATAACCGCAACCAGCACGACATGATTCGCAGTATGCCCGGCGGCCTAACCGGTGTGAAACAGATGATCGCCGATTTCCATCGTCGAGGCGTTCGCGTTCTTTTTCCGATGATGATGTGGGACCAGGGAACGCGCGATCCCGGAATGCCGTGGCCCTACGCTATTGCAACTCTGATGGCGGAGATCGGCGCCGATGGCATCAATGGCGACACGCAGGACGGAGTTCCACTCGCATTCACACTCGCGGCGGACGAGGCTGGTCACCCGCTCGCCTTTGAGCCTGAGGGCGGGCCCTCCGATGAAGCGCTCGCCTGGAATGTCATGAGATGGGGGCAATATCAATTTCCGTTTACACCACTGGTCGACAAATACAAATGGCTTGAGCCCCGGCATATGGTCAACATCTCTGATCGATGGAAGCGCGATAAGACGGACGATCTGCAGTTTGCATTCTTCAATGGCGTAGGTTGGGAGAGCTGGGAGAATATCTGGGGCATCTGGAACGGAATCACTCCGTGCGATGCCGAAGCGACTCGCCGTGTCGCCACCATCGAGCGAGCCATCGCGCCTTTCCTGGTGAGTAAGATGTGGGAGCCCATGGCTCCGATGCTTCGTTACGGTGTCTACGCCAGCCGCTGGCCGATGGGCGAGCAAGCCGTTTGGACGATTGTGAATCGCAATGAATACGCGCTCGAAGGAGATCAAATCGAGATTCTCGCCATGCCTGGCATCCGGTACTTCGATCTATACCGCGGTGTGGAGCTGACGCCTGAAGCCCGATCCGGTGAACGAACCGTGCTCACCTTCCCCATTGAGGCAAAGGGATACGGCGCAGTGCTGGCCACGAATACAGCGCCCGATCAAAAGATCGTCTCTTTGATGTCGACCATGAAAAATCTCACAACCGCATCCCTTTCGACCTACTCACACGAATGGACAGTCTTGCCTCAGCAAATTGTTCCCATTCAGGCGACCAAGGCGGCAACCACCACTCCTGCCGGGATGATCAAAATCCCCGAAGCAGATTTTACTTTTCGTGTATCTGGAATCGAGATCGAAGGATTCAACGACGTAGGTGTAGACGTTCAGTATCCCTGGGAGGACTCTCCCCGGCGCTTTCACCAACACACGATCCACGTGAATTCGTTTTACATCGACAAATTCCCAGTCACGAATGCCGACTTCAAGAAGTTTATTGACGCCACTCGCTATCACCCGAAAGATGATCTTGATTTCCTTCGCGATTGGAAAGATGGAGTCTATCCGAGCGGATGGGAAAACAAGCCGGTCACGTGGGTGTCTCAGGAAGACGCGCGAGCCTACGCCGCATGGGCAGGAAAGCGGCTGCCTCACGAATGGGAGTGGCAATACGCCGCTCAGGGACCAGAGTTGCGCCTTTATCCGTGGGGCAATGAATGGCATCCCGCAGCAGTGCCTGTTCCCGATCGATCCCGCAACATGCGCGGCCCCGATGCTGTCGACGCTCACTCCGAAGGTGCGAGTCCGTTTGGCGTGATGGATCTGGTCGGCAATGTGTGGCAATGGACCGAAGAGTTCGTCGATGGGCACACCCGCGCAGCGATCGTCCGCGGCGGAAGCTATTATCAGCCGCAAGGCTCAATCTGGTACTTCCCGCAAGCCTACAAACTGAACGAGCACGGCAAGCTTCTGCTGATGTCCCCAAGTATGGATCGCTCGGCTGCTCTCGGTTTCCGCTGTGTCGCAGACACGCGGTGAGTGTTTTCCAGTTCGATCTACTCGTGTGGCAAGCTCCGCCGTAACGCCGCGCCGGTTTGTTGGGCTTCGCAAATCCGTGTGCCAAAATGCACAGTTTCACGTGGCCCGGGAGCGTGCTTGTTGCACCATTTCCATCAACACTTTCCGAGTTTCAGCCGGATTGCTTACCTCTCTCAGGAATGCGATTCGGGCACCACGCAAGCCATCCGGGGTCTTCACGCGGACATGAAAACCGAGGCGATCGACGGCAGTCATCGTTGCCTCCGTTGACTCAATGCGAGCAAATGTCCGGGCAAGCAAGACAAGCGCATCCTTGTGATCGGAGTTCATGTGCTGAATGATTTCGGCCGTTGAGTCAGCAAGCGGATCTGGTTGACTGCGGTCATAATCGGATGCAGATACCCAGCCCATCACACCGAAGCCGCCCACGTAGTACACATCAATAACATCCATGCGGTAGAACGAAAAGTCTTCAAAATCTACCCAATACCTGCTATTGGCGTGACGCTCGAGATAGAGCTTGCGCGCCTCGGCCAACTCGGCGTTCGGCACCGGCAGAACATTTCCTACCACGGTGACCCTCGATGCGCCGAGCGGTTCACCCTCGGTGTCTTGCTGGGTAACAAGCAAGCTGGCGCGGGGGTCGGCCTGCAAGTTCTGCGTGTGCATGGCCATTGTGCTGATAAGGAAGATGGGACGGCCGCGATCGTCCAGGCCGTAGGGCATCACCGAACCGAACGGGAAACCCGACTGCTTCCGCGACAGGGTTGACAGGCTACCCATGCGGCCCAAATACAGCAACGTACGCGCACGCTCCGCGAATGTAGACTCGGGGACCGAAGGCTGGTCGCTCCCGGGCCCAGGCCCGGCATGTTTTCTACTGGACGAGGTTGTCATTCGTGGCCTTCTCCTATGTTTCTTCGTCGGGCGGACCTGCGGCGCCGGCGAGATCCTGAGGCTTGATTTTCTCGACATTAAATCTCGCCGCCCGCTCTCGCATCGTCTTGAGCACCTCTTCGAGTGGAGGCGGTTCGCCCTTAATCCAACGCAGCGGGTTGATCCGCGCTACCACGAAGGAGCGCAGGTACGGGCTGACAAAACCACGCTCTTTCAGCTTCTTGACCGCTGCCGCAACTTTCTCCTCGAGGTCGAGCACCATCGTGGCCCGTTTCTCGTGATCCTTGATGGCTGAGCGGAGCGTTTCATCGGTGAAGATCTCCAGCCGACGGAGAATCGGATGGTAAGCGCCACCTCCGAATCGCGGGACGCGTTCATAGCAGACGCCAAGAGTAACTAGGGCGGCCTGGTCGAGGTAGAAAGCGAACTGAGACTCGGGACGCGTCGCATCTTCGTCCACGAGACCACGGCAAATGCGGATGACTTCCAGTGAGCGCTCCTTGAGGTTGTGAGCCTTCTCCGTATTTAGCGCGAGGATCTGCCACGCTATCTCGCGGTCAGGCACAACGAGGGCAGTGATTGATTTCGCCCCGAGGCGGCGCATGGCTTCGAGACGATGCCGGCCGTTGGGAGTCCAGAACCCGACCCGCGGGGCGACAACTGCGATAATCGGGTCGAGAAAACGCCCCGTCTTGTTGATGACATCAGCGAGCCGTTTGTGGTGAGCATCGGAGAGATCTCGCTGGAAAGGGGTTGGTTCGACGGCATCGATCGGCAGGACGCACAGCAATAGCGGGTGACCAGCGAGCGGCTCCTTGTACGATCCCACAACGCAGCCGCCGGCTTTGGAGATTGCTTCTGCGGCTTCGGCTGCAGCTCCTGTCGGCTGCTCGAGTCGGCATTCGGCTGGGCCGAGGCCCTTCGTCCCAGGTTTGGCTTTGCGAGGCCGCCGCCGGGCCGGTGCACGCTTGACCATAGCAGAGAACTCTACTCCAGTTTCCGCATCGACGTCCTCAATCTCCAACCACCGACACCACGACCGCGCACTCTAGGAACCCGTGGCCGCGCCTTTGTTGACCCTGCTTGCAGTCAATTCCAGAAGATGTTATGCCACCCTGGTGGTTTCGAATTTCTATTCTGCGCTTGCGACTGCGGTCCTCTTCCTGCACGGGCTGTTCATTTTTTGGGTGATCTTCGGCGCTCTACTGGTACGCTCACGCCCGGTCCTTCGCTGGTTGCATATCGCTTCTCTTATCTGGGGAATCCTTACGGAACTACTTCCGTGGCCGTGCCCTTTAACTCTGTTAGAGAACTGGCTTGAAGCCAGGGCAGGCGTCGAGCCATACAAGGGCGGATTTCTGCTGCACTATCTTGACCGCCTTGTCTACCCCGATGTCTCTCCCACCGTTCTGACGGTAGCAGGTGTATTCGTATGCGCTTTGAACCTTGCGTTTTATGCCCGGCAAATCTGGTCAACCCTCCACATTCGTTCGGCGAAATGAAACCAAATTCCACGGGAGCGGCTATATTATTCGGCAACAAACGTCGACGCCCGAGGGGCCACTAGAACTGCACTCGCAACGCTACGATTAATCGTCCTACCGAAAAGCAGTCATGCGTTGAAGCGGATTTGCCGCTTGCCCGGCCATTACATACCAAGAGGTCGCGCCGATGTGAAGGAATGGGAAGTAGTTGAACCCAAACCCGGTGTTCAGGATGCTCGTTGCGGCCGTGATGCCCTGGCCTACAACGAGCGGCTGGCCATTCACTGTCTGCCCCGTGCCCAGGCTGTTTTGTGCAACCTGCACATTCTCGAACAGAGCAGCGGCGAGAGCCACATCGCCGTGAAAGCTCGGAATGTCATTCTTGGCCGGCAAGCGGCGTTGCAGCAAGGCGGCGATCAAGTGGCTAGTGCCTTCAAGCCAGACCGCGTCGGCATCCACCGTATTGTCTCCCAGCACAGTTCCGAGTTTGCTCAGGCTGGCATAGGTCATGCCCGACACTCGTAGCCGCAAACTCCCGTTGACGCCCCATCCATTGTTGAACGCAAAGGTTGTGTCAGTGGTCGCGAGATTGGTTTTCACCCAATCAAGCGTGACCGCAAAATTGGGGTCCTGAAATGCCAGATACGACCAAGTCTGAACATCTTCCGGACTGTTATTGAAGAAAATGTGCGTCGGATCTGAAGTGCCGGTCCAGAAGTGCCCGGAGGGCGCATCGAACATAGCTTCCACAAACGCTCTGGCGTGGGCAGCACCGTCCAGCCACGAGTTATCCCCAGAGAGTTGCGCCAACATCGTGAACAAAGCGTACACGTCAATATTGTGTTCGGTCGATTTATTAGTCTGGCCATTACCGAAGAAGTATCCGCCCGGCGGGACATTCGTATTATCCCGTGTCGTGGTCTCGATGAAGGTCGCAGCACGCAGCGCGCCCTCAAGGTACGTCTGTACGCGGGTGCGAGCATAAAGTTGAGCGAGCGCGATCCCTGCCCAGGCGACATCGCCGACCGCGCTACCCTGAAAGAAAGAGAGGCCCGGCGTCACGAAAACACCATGGCTGTCAGGCGTTCCTGTCATGTACGCCTGGCGAAGACGTCCGTCGCCGGCAGGATCGGTTTGTTGCGCGTACAGCAAAGCATTGCCGATGATGATGGCGCGCGCGATGTCATCCGAGCGTCCGCGGGCAAGAAACGCGAGGGCCAGCAGAGCATTGTCGTAGGTGAATGCCGTGCTGAAGAACGTGCCGCCCGCGATCTGATCACAATAACTTTGGCACAGGCGTACGGTAGAACCCTGTGCGTACGCATCCATCATCTGACGGAGGAAGGCATAGGCCGCGTTAGTCGATCGCTGAAGCTCAGAACCGCCGGGGAGATCCAAGCCATCACTACCAACGGCGCCGACGGCGGAAGCGTATGCCAATGGCTTGGAAACTGGGACGGCACCTGCCGTCGCGGCTCCAGCTCCTAATTGCATCATTCTGCGTCGTGAGATTTTGCTGTCAAGCATCGTAGGTCCTCGTTTGCCGAAATCAGCTGAATTGATTTGCGATTGCAGAAGTCTCGCCCGCATGTTCTTTGGGTTCAAAAAAAGCAGCCAGTTATCGCCTTGCATCCGGCCGGTAGTGTCCCCATAATCCGGTCAGGTGCCAGTTGCGGTTGAGCGTTGTGGTTGCCGGATCTTGCCCCGACAAACGGGGCAGCACACGAGGAATAGCACGGGCAGGGATAGTAATTTCAAGGCTCGCATAAACCCTCCGCCGAGCCGTCCCCAAGATTTATGGATTATACCTCTATTGATGACTCGCCCATTCTGTTCAAACCGGTTACATCTCGGGCAGTTGCCAGCGGGGTCCGTCCTCAATCTTGCCATAAGGCCTTTTGTTCTGTTCAATGACGACTACGTGAATCGCGCTATCCGCCAATATTTCTGCGGCGACGGAGCCGGCGATCGCTCCTCCAATAACCGCGACGAAGTGATACGGTCTGTGTGTCATCGTCATTCTCGATGGTGCCTTCTAAGCTTTCGCTGATGTAATCCGCTAGCCTTCAGTAGAGCCTAAACCAGCCCAGGTCCGTAGACTGAGTGTGGAGTTAGCTCAGGCATTCATTCCGCCATCAACGGTAAGATTCGCTCCCGTGATGTACGAGGCCTCCGGACCGGCGACAAACGCGACCATCGCGGCGATCTCATCCACAAGCCCGTAACGATCGAGAGCTGTGGCGGCCTTCTGCGGTACCGCCCAATCACCGGAGGCGGGATTTAAATCCGTGTCGATCGGACCCGGCTGGACGTTGTTGACCGTGATACCCCGGCTCCCCACCTCTCTGGAAAGCGCCTGAGTGAACATCTTGACGGCTCCCTTCGTGGCTGCGTATGGCACAAGCCCGGGCGCAACGGCACGCTCGCCGACTGCCGAACCGATCGTGATGACGCGACCACCTTCCTTCATATGCTTGAGCGCCGCCTGCGTTGCCACGAATACGCCGCGGACGTTGATGTCGAGGACGCGATCCATCTCTTCTAACGTGGTCTCCTCGAAGGTTTTCGGAATGGCCGTGCCGGCATTGTTCACAAGAACGTCGAGTCGGCCCAATGTCGCAACGGTTTTTTCGACTGCGGCTTTGCCGGCCTCGGCATCCGCGGCGTCCGCTTGAATCGCGATCGCCTTTCCGCCCGCACGTTCAATCGCTTTAACGACGGCCGCAGCCGAGTCGGCACCCTTCGTGTATGTAATGGCGACTCTCGCTCCGTCCGCAGCCAAACGCTTAGCGATTGCAGCACCAATGCCGCGCGAGCCGCCCGTGATGAGTGCAACCTTTCCTTCCAATTTCTTTGACATGGTCCATCTCCCTTAACTAGACATATGCTCATCAGGCATGAGCCAAACTCATCGCTCGCCCAAGGCATCCCAGTCACCACATTGGATTACGCGGTTAGGGTTGTAGTAGCGCCTTTGAAGCATACTTTGTTAAGCCGGCGTCGGATGCTCTCCAAGCATGGAGTGAAAGATGGAATTACGCCATCTTCGTTACTTCGTGGCGGTTGCGGATGCGGGAAGCCTGACGGGAGCAGCAGAGCAAAGGCTGCACACGTCGCAACCCTCGTTGAGTCGGCAGATTCGAGATCTCGAAGACGAGGTCGGCGTCCGACTCTTGACACGAAGAGCTCGCGGCATCGAACTGACCCCGGCGGGTCGAGCCTTTCTCGATCACGCCCGGGTCGTGCTATCGCAGGCAGAAGCGGCAGGTGAAGCTGCACGTCGGGTCGTTCATCCCGCTAAGCCATGCTTCACCATGGGCTTTCTGACCGGACACGAATTGACGTGGATGCCCGAAGCCTTGCGGATCTTGCGCGACGAGCTGCCTAACATAGACGTGATGATATCGAGTCAATACTCCCCGTTACTTGCGGAAGGTCTTTCGAAAGGAAAAATCGATGCAGCGTTTCTTCGCCGGGAGAAAGGCATGCCTGGGTTGGCGTTCCGTCTTCTCGTCAAGGAGCCCTTGATGGTGATCTTGCCGAGTGACCACCATCTCGCTGCGCTCAAGGCCATTAGCCCGAGGGATCTAGAAGGCGAGACATTCGTGATTGTTTCGGGCACGGCTCCTGTACTGCGTGCGGTCATCGACAATTATCTGAAGCGGTCCGGAATCAATATCACGCCCGCTCACGAGGCGGACAATGTCACCATGGGACTTTCCTTAATAGTGTCGACGCGCGGCGTGGGGTTGCTACCTGCTTACGCTCAGAAGTTTCTCCCTGCGTCTGTGACGAGTCGTCCTCTGAAGGGATATACGCCGACCGTCGATCTGGTTCTCGGCTACAGAAAGTCGAACGACTCGCCGATCCTGAAGGTTTTGCTTTCGAGATTGGACGAGTTGGTGGCCCGTGTCTCGAAGAAAGAGCAGTAAGCTTCGTACTTCCTGCCTGCGGGTGTATAGGACAATGCTGCGTTCCTTGAGTCGTCGGCCAGTTCATGCTCGTGGAACGTGTTGTCGACTCAACTCTAGCTGCCGTGCACCACACTGACTTCGGCTTTGTGCCTTAAGGCGTCGAGTTTCTTCCGCTGCTGCCGGCCAAGCACTTCGTCAATCTTTCGCTGGAGACGCGAGTTCGCCCTGATTAACTGCTTAAGTAACCGTGCTTGCGTAGCCGCAAGGCTTTGGGCAACGCCTTCGCTTTCATTGCTCTGATTCTGCCGAATTGCGACGCCCAGCCCTGCGCTAACTGTTCGCAGTTCATCCATTAACGGTTCTGTTGTTGGTCGCTCATGGTCCATCAATTTCTGGATAGCTTTGGCTTGTGTTCGGGTCAGGCCCAGGTATTCGACCAAAGAGGGACTTAGCTGTAAGGACGAAAATGGCATTGCGACCAACACAACTTCCCCAGCGGAGGAAGGATTAGGATCTGCCAGGACATCAGCGTTATCCGTCGAGGCACCCACCGTCGCCAGATGCGGCGGCTCGTCGTTGGGGAGCTTACTTCGTGCTGTTGTGAATGCTGGCTCTGATGCGGTAACAATGCTTAAGAGGAAGGTGACAATTACCGTTGCTTTCATGATGCAGTTCCTTTTCTTGTCCCACTCAGTGCGGGTGGCCACATAAGAAATTGAACGGCGGTGTGTCGATGACGCTGCCATTGTGGTCTCACATCTACAGCTCACTTCGGCAGTGAGTCCTATTCCACACTGCCACTGACTAATCCGATCGGCTGCGAATGACCCAGGCGTCTGGCGGGGCGGACGATGCGCCTGGCCGCCCTGCGATGTGGCGGAGGGCTGTGGCCAGAGCACACCGCAATGCGCGCCTCACATTCAAGGGCTCCGCAGTCCGCCCGATAAAAAGATCGCGAGTGCTGCGGTCATAACCACGAGATCGAACCGCGCGCTGTCCAGGCTGACATTCACGACGGAAGCAAGCAACAGCGCAAACACGAGAATCCGCGTTACTCTTGTGATCGTTGTTATCAACTCAAGTCTCCGGTCGAGGCGCGATTCAGAGTCTCGACCCTTACCCTGCGACTAACGCGAAAGTCGATTGCATTTCGATTTGCTGTAACCCGCGAATTCGCGCTGCAATCACGTCACGCCGGGCACAGCCCAAAATCAGGGAACAATCCAGATCGGAGTAGCGTTCAAGAACCGACATGACATAGACAAAGCGCTCGAACGGTTCGAGTCGAAGCACCGCGGCAGTCTCTACTTGCTCACCTGCCAGCGTTGTGCGACCACCATCGAAACTGGCAGGGGCATATTCCTCCATCGGACGCGGATTGATGGCTCGTACGGCGTTTTGAATGATCGTCCGCCGTGCCCATGAGTGTGCCCAGTCCTTGAAGACCGCGCGCACATTCACTGAATCCTCAATTCCGGAGACAAAGCACTGCTGAGCCTTCTCGTGATCCGCAGTCAGGAAGAACGCCAGCCTGTACAAGCTGTCTGCCTCGTCGTGAAAGACTCTGCGGAAATCATCGCTGCTCGCGTATGAGGCAGGGCTCCTGCTGGGCTTTGCCTCGGACATGTTCACCTCCGTGGTGATTCGTGTTGTATCTTCCGCGCAAGTTGTTTCAGCACATGTTTGGTGAGAACGCCACCGCAGGCAAAGTTCACCCCTCTCTTCATCAGGTCAAAGATCGCGTCTTCTCCTTCGCGGCCAATGACGGTCACGTTGGTCAGGTCGATGACCAGCTTGCGCTCGCCTAAGTCCTGGCTTGCATTCCTCCAGGTTGTGGCAAGCTCAGGAATCCACGGTCCGATGAGGGTTCCTTCCACTAGAAGCGTGCGCCGGCACGGCGTATCGGCGATGGATATCTTGAACATGTTGCGCTTGTACCGAACCTAGACAGTGCAAGACGTTTGCCAAAGCCGCATCGACGATGTCCTGGCAATCTGTTGAATCTAATGGCGCCAGCCAAGCCGGCGAGACGTGTGTCGAAGACTGACGAGCTAAATCGCCAATTGTCGAGAGTGGAAACAGACTCGGCTTGTCGGAAGGTTTGTGAGCACTTCCGGGGGACGCTGCTGAATCTTCCCACGCCGAGGGGGAATCTGATATCAAGGAGAGTGAGAGGAATAGCGGGATGCCATTGATTCTGAGTCTGATGGGTATTGCCGTTCTTGCCATGTCTCTAGTTTTCGTCCTTCGCGCGAAACGACTAAAGGGCGAACGCGAAATGGAGCAGCACAGCATTACAGCGGAAGAGCTCCACGCGTTGTTAGCTTCAGACCAAGAGATACTCCTTTTTGATGTTCGCCAGCCGCTGGACTTGTTAGCTTTTCCCGAGATCATCCCGAAGGCAAAAAGGATCGCCCCAAATGAAGTGCTAGAGAGGCCGTCACTAATCCCGAAAGAAAAAGATGCGGTTGTTTACTGTACCTGTCCCAGCGACAAAACCAGTCGAACCGTTTTGCGTCGGGCATTGGCACTTCAGTTCTTCCGGGTGAAGTTCCTTAGGGGTGGATTGGCGGCCTGGAAGGCGAAGGGCTATCCAGTCGAGCCGTACCGGGAAGTGTTTCACCTCTACGCTCCAACCTTGGCTCCGCGTTCTGGTTGACCTTGGTCGCCAGGGAAACCCGGTGCCGATTCGATCAAAACTGAACCCTGTGACGGTCTCGCACCATCGTATAAAGTGGATATTATGCGTTCCAAAGCGGAGAGATTGTTGGTAGTGGAATCTGACGACCGTCTGAGGGACCAAATCGTCGTGGTGCTGAGCGATGCGGGATATGAGGTCTCGACCGACTACGAGCAGGGAATCAAGGCGGTTCTCGCATTCGATCCCGACGCGGTGGTTATGGGCGCGGATCCGCCCCGGCTCGATTGCTGTGATCTTCTCTCAGAACTCAAGGGCTCTGAGCGCACTCAGAACATACGCGTTGTGATGCTATCTCCAGGAGGATCCGCCGAGCGTACTCGGGGCCTCGAGCTCGGTGCCGACGATGTGGTGTCACTTCCCTTCGACTCACATGAATTGCTTTCGCGGGTGCGTTCACAACTGCGAGATAAATCTGTTGCGGACGGGTTTCGCGAGAAGCTGCGCCTTGCCGAGGAAAGTCAAAACACTGCCCAGCAGGTGGTGACCGCAGTCAACGAAGAAAGGCGAACGCTTCGGGTGGGCGGACTGGCAACTGTTGGCGTGCTTATTGTCGCTTCCCTGGTCCTTCTGATCTTCTACCGTCGCACACAGGAACAGAATACCCGTGTCTATGCGGCGATCACTCGATTGCAGACGGGCGTCCTGGCGCAACAACAGTTGAGGGAACGCTCGCGTCCCGCCCTTGAAGACCGGGGACACAGTCCATCCCAGGTGAGCGACCCGCAAAAGCTGCAACTTCAGCAGAAGAGCGAAGACCTGAGGTCGCAGATTGCAGCTAGCAAAACAGAAGATGCCTCTACTTTGCAAAGGCAACTTGCTGTTGTAGACAGCCGCCTCCAGAAGCTTGAGACCGAGGGCAGAGTTGCGCAGACGATTATCCAGTCCTACGAGCCGAGCGTCTGCCTTATCCATGTTGTGCTTGCCTTCCGCGACCACACAACCGGATTACGGTTGCATTACGCTGAAATGACAAGCAGTGGCGAGCCAAAGACTGACGAACATAACAACCCGCTTTTGAGCCTAACCGGGAGCGGTCCGGAAGTACACTTGGATGTTTTTGGCACCGGCTTTCTCGCCTCCCCCGACGGACAAATTCTCACCAATCATCACGTGGCTGAGCCTTGGTGGCAGAATGATGATTTGAAGGAAATGGTCGATCAGGGGATCGAGCCAGTGGTTGTTGAAATGAGCGCATATTTCCCAGGTGTTCCGCACGGCATTGCCATCAACACCGAGAAGATTTCGTCTGCCGCGGACGTTGCCGTCGTGAAAGGGAATGTTTCAGAACTGGGAATTAAACAGATAGCGCTTGCCGATAGCCGCCGTTCGGCCGTCAGCGGGGGCCCCGTCGTGCTTCTTGGATATCCTACTGCTCTGGATGCAATCCTGGCTCGGGCCGGCGCCGATACGCTCCAGTCCATCGCTACAGCATCCAAAGGCGATCCGAAACAGGTGATGGAAGAACTCGCGCGCCGCAAGCTGATCAGGCCTGTCACCACTCAAGGACACATCGGGGACGTGCTGCCTGACAAGATTGTCTATGACGCCCAAACCACTTCGGGGGGGTCTGGCGGTCCGCTTTTCAATAATGAGGGCAAAGTCATCGGAATTAATTTTGCCATGGTGCGCGAGTTCGGCGGCTCGAACTTCGCCATTCCTGTTGGCTACGGGAAATCACTTCTGAAACCTTAAGCCCGCAGAAACCAGTCGAAAAGGCTGCGGCCATGAACCGGGTGGGCTTCTATCCAAAGCGAGGAGTTGATGGATGTTTGAGAGCATTCTCTGCCAGGTAACGGAATATGATCCTGACGTTCTGGAGTCCCTGATTGAGCTCGCAGTCGAAATTGCTCGCGAGGGTCGAGAGGGACGACGCGTTGGCACGCTATTCACACTCGGGGATGAGAATGCCGTACTCGCGAGATCCAGACCGTTGATTTTGGATCCGTTGCTGGGGCATCCGGAGTCTTCGCGGCGCGTCACCAATCTCAACCTCCGCGGGACCATCAAGGAGTTATCGCAGCTGGACGGTGGGTTCGTGGTGAGTCACGACGGAATTTTTCTTTCGGCGGGCCGCTACCTTGACGCCGTGGCCGCACAAGTGCAAGTGCCGCTGGGACTCGGCAGCCGTCACATTGCGGCCGCCAATATGAGTGCGGTTACCAAAGCCTTGGGCATTGTTGTTTCTGAAAGTTCGGTAGTGCGACTATTCTGTCATGGCCAACTGGTCGGCGAAATCATTCCCGAGCTCTGGATGATGGATCACGCCCAACTTCGTGACAGCGTCAAGCGAGAACAAGTCGGCGAGTTAACGGTGCTCACACCAAATCTGCGACCAGCTTCGATCGCGAAGTGAGGATCAACTTCGAGTATCCGGAACTAACGCATGACAACGCTACAGGAATTCAGATGTGAAGTGTGCGGACTTGTAACGACTAAACCTATCCACTGGTTCGTGATTCGGTGTGGGGATTCCGATCTTACCGTATACCGATGGAACTCTGAAACCGCCAACGCGCTGGGGGCCCGGCATTACTGCGGTGAAGCCCACGCGGAGGTTTACATCAGTCGCTGGTTTGACTCGGTGTGCGCGCCGCCGAAGCCAAGTTTTAGCTAACGCATCGCAGGCCAGCTATCAGTTCGCCACCATTGGCTGGGTAAAACACTCCTCATCATCTAGCCGAACTCATACGGTGGACGAAGGATCATCTGAGGCCTGAACCTCATCCGGGCGCAATCAGCATTTGCACGGTGGGGTCCCATCGATCGCGACCGACAAATTCACGCTGTAGTCGTGGTGATCAATCGTCAAAACCTTCTTGCCATAAAGTCGAACGTCAACAAATGTCATATCTCTTTGCGGAAGCCAGAAGTTGTCGATTTTCTGGTATTGGCGCACAAAGTCTGCCCGTTGGATCCAGAAAGAAAGCTTCTTTGCCGGATGGCCATCAATCCGTACAACGGCGTAATCTTCCGCGTCAATCCATACCTTGCCTTCGAATAGATATTTGTCTCTCCGTTTGGGCACCACCTGCGCAACGAAACAGTGGTAGGGTCCCACCTGTTGCTCTCCGAGCAGGTCCAGAGAATAGTTTGCAGGGGAGATAGCGCTGTCGTGATGCTGCTTACCCGACGTGGTTTCGATCTCACTGGCGATTAACGCATTGAGCGCCAAACGACGAACCAAGACCGACCCACTTTCAGACGTGACCACGAACTTCTTCTGGTCCGGCGCCCGATACTCCATCTGCCCGATCTCCTCGGCATGCACCTTCCCCTTCAGATCCACTACCTGATAGGTCCTGAAGG
>DATMOO010000182.1:0-6299 GCA_035568275.1 Candidatus Sulfotelmatobacter sp. | reverse complement strand
GATGGGTCCGGGTGGGAAGCCGTCTACAACGTCTTGAAGAAGGACGGCTACACGGTCACCATCGTCCAGAATCCGACCATCTCTCTGGCAGACGACGTGGCGGTTACCAAGCGTGCGATCGCCGCTCAGAACGGCCCCGTGATACTCGTCGGTCACTCGTATGGCGGCGCTGTCATCACCGAAGCCGGCAACGACCCGAAGGTGGCGGGGCTGGTTTATATCGCTGCCTTTGCGCTCGACAAAGGCGAATCCGTATCCTCGCTGATCAAGGATCCGCCGCCTGGCGCGCCTGTACCGCCGCTCCTTCCGCCCGTGGGTGGCTTTCTGCTGCTCGACAAGGGGAAATTCCCCGCGTCGTTCGCCGGCGATGTGTGCCGGGAAAAGGCCGAATTCATGGCCGACTCGCAAGTGCCGTGGGGTGTGGACGCGCTGGGAGGCACCATCAGCGAAGCGGCATGGAAGGCGAAACCAACCTGGTACCTGCTAACGACCGAGGATAGGATGCTTCCGCCCGATGCGCAGCGGCTGATGTCGAAGCGCGCCGGTGCAACGGTCGTGGAGGTTAAAAGCAGCCACGCCGTGTATGTGTCGCATCCACAAGCGGTCGCTCGCATCATCGAAGAAGCAGCAAGAGGTGCATTGGTAGCAGCGAAAGAAGGCGCAACGAGTGCTGCCGCAGATTAGGCTTTAAGTACCACAACTGGATTCGATGGCGGAGGTTTCGTAGCGCGTGATTCATGCCCGTGGAATTCTTTACCTCGTCGATTCCAGCCAGACACTCCAGAGAAACAATTGGACGCCGTGCCGGAGTTGAGCTGCGGTGAGCTCACCTGTGCGAGGCAGATGGCCTGATTCAACTTGAAGAACGAGCTGGCCTGGCACCAGCGCTTTCGTACTACGCGCAGGCGTAGCGCGAACACAAGTTGTCAAATCAACCCATCTATGCTCGGACGGGCTTACTCAGAGAGAGGAATCAATGACAACAATAATGGCGACTCGGCTGGCTTTGCTGGTCACGGCAATCAATGTCCTGGTCGCGAGCGGATTTTCGATCGCGACGATCATCCGTCCGCAATAGCTGGTCCCTGCCGAATCCGTTCGAACGCAGGCGTCGTTGCTATTGGCGATATAAGCGGCGGCGCCCAGAATTCCTCTGGCTTTGCTCGTATTGGGGGCGATCTACAAGCACGCGACGCCTGCGTTGCTGATCCTAGGTGCGCTCGCCGGCGCCATGCAATTACTGGATGCGGGAATCGGTCTGTTTCAGCATGATCTTCGGAAATGCGCTGGGCCGCTCTTTATCGCCGTCCTCCAATTCTTCGTTCTGTATCTGCTTCACATATCCGTGCGGATCACGCCGTAAACCAAGCGCGGATAAACGCAACATTGTCGTCGTTCGGCCTGCCGGATTGCGAAGTCGGCTTCTCGCCAGTGATCCGGTCACTGCAAGAGCGTCAGGACTGATCTGACGGAAGAAGTGATGACTGTCCGGTTAGCCCGTCATCCGAGACTACGCGACTTCGTTTCCCACAACCCGATAGATATCCTTCGATCAAAGACTGCGGATGGCTGTCATAAAGGTTTCGATCTTGCGGGTCGACGAGGCTTTGCTGGATTTGAGATTGCGCTCAATGCATAGTCCCGAGAAGAAGGACAGCACCATCTCCGCAATTGCAGAAGGAGCCATAAAGGGCTTTTCCGACTCGATATTCAACGCAAGCAGGCGTTGCAATAGCGCCCGATTCTCCGTCACGACCCCATAAGCCTCATCCGGAAGGATAGCGAACTCTCGCATCGAGTTGATGGAAAAACACCCCTGTTGTTCCCCCTTGTTGAGAGGGCCATTCTTCAGAAAAGTTTCGACATTCTTCCAGCCGAGTGGCTCCTTGGTGAGAAGTCCCCTCTTTCCCTGGCTCTCAAGATAGTGCCGAAGGCACGCCACAAAAAGATCTTCCTTGTCACGGAACTCGGTGTACAGCCCGGACTTGTTCACACCCGTGGCTCGTTCCAGTTCCTGAAGGCTCGTGTCCGCGAACCCGTGCTTCCAGAAGACCGGCATTGCCTTTTCCAGCACTTCCTCCCGACTGAAGCCTTTCGGGCGTCCCATACGCCTATTCTCCGATAAAAAACTAAATAGTTCAATATCTCTGCATCCGCGCTGCGCATCGGTCCATCATATAGAACTGAGCGGTTCAACACAGCCTCCGGACCCAGACAGTGTTCTGGCCAACTGATCAGGGGTGATTTGTTCCAGGAAACCAAGGAGATTTATGTCCAAGCTGGCAAACAAAGTGGCACTCGTGGCTGGCGGTTCCCGATGTAATCGAGGTGATCTCTTAAGCAGGTGCAGTCGATCGATGCAGGAGTTCATGTGATGTCGAATCAGCCGCTTTTTACACCATATCGAATGGGAGACCTCGATCTTCCTAACCGCATCGTTATGGCGCCACTCACCCGGATGCGTGCGCGACCGCATGATCACGTGCCCACGACCTTGCAGGCAGAGTACTACGCGCAGCGTGCTTCGGCTGGACTGATCATCACCGAGGCCACCGCGATTAGCCCGGAAGGATTTGGCTGGGCTGATACACCCGGCCTCTGGACGGAGGAGCAGGTCCGCGGATGGCGACGTGTCACGGATGCCGTGCATGCAGCCGGCGGCCGTATCATCTCCCAGCTCTGGCACACCGGGGCGATCTCGCATCCTGAATTGCGGGACGGCGCACAGCCCGTGTCCGCCTCGAACGTCGATCCAGGCCAGCTGTCGTTCACGCGGACGGGACGGAAGCCGACGGTAATACCGCGGTCTCTGACCAGGCAGGAGATTAAAGTCACGGTTGCGGACTTCGCACGAGCCGCGCGAAACGCGATGGAAGCCGGCTTCGATGGTGTCCAGATACTCGCCAACTATCTCTATCTGATCTCGCAGTTTCTGAACGCCACCACCAACCTGCGTAAGGACGAATACGGCGGGAGCCTGGAGAATCGCTCGCGTTTTCTTTTCGAAATGGTAGAGGCGATCCTGGGAGAGGTCGATGCACAACGGGTTGGAGTCAAGATCAGCCCGATGCACGAAGGCGGCGCATTTCAAGCCAACGACGAAACTTTGCCCATCACCGAATACGCAATTCAGAAATTGAGCTCCTACAATCTTTCGCACTTGCTGCTCATGGGGAATACTACCGACTTCACCGGTACGCCACTTGAGAAATTGGCCAACGATGGCATGTTCCAGCATTTCCGTCCTCTCTTCAATGGCACTCTGATCGCAAACGTGAAGATGGACCGTGATCGCGGAAATCGCCTTATCTCCGAGGGGCAGACGGATCTGGTGGCATTCGGCCGGCCTTATATCGCAAATCCTGACCTCGTTCAGAGATTCGCTGAGAACGCTCCTCTTGCTGAGGTTGATTGGGAAACTGTGTATGCCTCCGGCTCGCACGGTTATTCCGACTACCCCACATACCAACCATCCGAACATAACCCAGGAGCTGAATATGCCTAAGACAACGCCCGAACAGAACAAGGCGATCGTTCTCGAAGCTTTCGACACGCTCTTTAATAAACGCGACTATGTGGCGGCGGAGCGCTTCTGGTCGCCGCAGTACATTCAGCACAGCGCACACATCGCACCAGGTCGCGAAGGACTATTCGCTCTTGTCCGCTCGACGCCAGATACGCTGCGCTACGAAAACCAACTCATCGTAGCGGAAGGCGATTATGTCATCGCCCATGGCCGCTTCACAGGAATGGGAAGGCCCGCGGCTTGGATTGCCGCCGACGTGGTTCGGTTCGAAGACGGTCTTCTGGCCGAGCACTGGGATGTATTGCAAGACGAGGCGACCAAGGCGAAATCTGTCAGCGGCCTTCCTACGTTTGGCGACAGTTTTCCGTCGTAAAGTGTTCGCCCGCTTCGCAGCATTCACTCATACAGATTGGAGCACTATGACTCTCACTGGAAACACTATTTTCATTACCGGCGGCGGATCGGGCATTGGGCGTGCGCTGGCCGAAGCGCTGCACAAACGCGGCAACAAAGTGATCATCTCGGGCCGGCGCAAGGGCCATCTGGAGGCTGTCGTGAAGGCCAATCCGGGCATCAAGGCGATCGAACTTGACATCGCAGATCCGGACAATATCAAAGCCGTAGCGCAAAAGCTGATTCGAGAACATCCAGATCTTAATGTTCTCATCAATAACGCTGGCATCATGGAACCGGATCAGGCGGCAGGTATCATCGACGAAAAACTACTCACCTCAACTGTTACGACTAATCTTCTAGGCCCCATCCGGCTGACATCGGCATTGGTGAATCAACTGAAAAGCCGTCGTGGAGTAATTCTCTACAACACTTCGGTACTTGGGTTCGTGCCCTTGGCTGTGACGGCTGTCTATTCTGCTACTAAAGCTGCACTCCACTCCTATGCGTTGTCGCAACGCTTCCTGCTTCGAGACAGCGGTGTCCGAGTTCTTGAGATGGTGCCGCCATGGGTACGCACGGAGCTGATGAATAGCCAGGAGGCCGAGCAGGCAATGCCTCTCGATCAGTTCATTTCCGAAATTTTGGAGGCGCTTGGAACAGATGCTGAAGAAATTCTTGTTGAGGCAGCAAAACCGTTGCGTGCCAATCCTGGCCCTGAGGAGCATGCCTTGGTCAACGAGTTCAACGAGCAAATGCTGAAACTATTCACCTCAAGCCAAGCGTAAGGAGGCTGGGTCACGTTTGATTGAGGTCGGCTGAGGGCAAGGGAGAATGAGGAAAACGACAGACGTCGGAAACTAAGAAGCTTCAAGGAAAATTGGCAGTCATTACCGGTGGCACGACTGGGATAGGGTTGGCTGCTGCAAAGCTCTTCGTGAAAGAGGGTGCCTACCTCTTCATCACGGGCCGTCGTCAAAAGGAACTCGACGAGGCCGTGCAAGCAATTGGCAGCAACGTCACTGGCGTTCAGGGAGACATTGCCAAATTAACCGACCTTGATCGTCTCTACAAGATCGTTGCGACCAAGGGGAGAATCGATGTCGTTTTCGCCAATGCCGGCGTTGCTGAATTTGCTCCCCTTGGGAAAATTGCGGAGGAGCATTTCGACAAACTCTTCGGCATCAACGTCAAGGGAACTCTGTTCACGGTGCAGAAAGCCTTACCGCTGCTAAACGATGGTGGTTCGATTATCCTCAACGGCTCGGTTGCGAGTGTGAAAGGTACGCCCGCCTTCGGCGTCTATGGCGCGACTAAGGCCGCTCTCCGTTCCTTTGTCCGAACCTGGACCTCGGATCTCAAGGACCGTCATATTCGTTCCAACGTCATTAGCCCGGGGCCGACCGATACGCCGGTCATCGATGGACAACCCGCGGACGCCATTGCACGAATCGTTTCCACCATCCCCATGGGACGAATGGGAAATCCCGACGAAATTGCTAAAGTGGCGTTGTTTCTGGCGTCGGATGATTCCAGTTTCATCACAGGTATCGAACTGTTCGTTGATGGTGGCAGAGGACAGGTCTGATCGAAATCACCGAAACGCGATCGGATTGCTGCCGTGAAACGCATTTGTCGATACTAATCCGACCGACGAACGATGACTTGCGGGTTGCCCGTGATCCGCCAGGAATCGGCATCCGCCAACCGCTCTTCGCCTTCTCACGACACAGCTTCGGAGAAGTAATTCAAATTGACATGGCGAGTTAGCGTCTCAGTCGTGGCGAGCCCTGGGCAGGTTGACATCATTGCTTGCGGGGATTGCTTCTATCATTACGCGTGGCCTCTCGGCGCATGCGTATTTGCATTCCGATGAAATAAGCTGCCGTGGCCATCCAGCGATGAGCAGCGTGCTTAGACGAGTTCGGTAGCAATGTCGAGCGTCATCGCCGCGAACTGCTTGTCCACTGTTACCGCATGCTCGTCTCCTTGCCGACGCCGAGGACGCGGTGCAGGAGACGTTGCTTCGTGCCTGGCGGTATCGCGACAGCGTCAAGGAAGGCGCGCCGTTGCGCCCATGGCTCTACCAAGTGGCTACGAACGCCTGCCTCGAAAGTATCTTTGTGGTGTGGCTCCAAGCATCGTCCGAAACATTTCAATGAAGGCACTTACACTGTCATAACCGACTGCGATAGCGACCTCCGTGACAGATTTGCTTTGTGCCAGCATCTCAAGGGCGGCAAACAACCGCGCCTGCTGTCGCCAACGGCCAAATGACATGCCTGCCTGAGCCGAAAACGCACGCATGAAAGTACGGCGTGCCATTCCGGCAAGATGCGCCCAGTCGTCCAGCGTGCGGTCATCTCCAACATCATCCAGC
>DATMOO010000181.1:0-5085 GCA_035568275.1 Candidatus Sulfotelmatobacter sp. | reverse complement strand
GAGAAAAATCCTGTGCTGGCGTCGAGCTTGAGTCCCGTCGGCAGCGAACCCGACAGAACATTCCAGCGATAGGGCTCTTGCCCACCGCTTGCAACCATTGATGCCGAATACGGTGTACCCTTTACGCCCGGAGGTACGCTGCTGGTCAGAATTTTGAATTGAGAATTGCTGATGGTTGCGACCGCGCTGGAATACGCCGACGGGTCTGCTGCGCTGATCGCCATGATGCTAGCGCGATTGCTGCTCGCGCTCGCCGGAGCTGTCCACAAGCCGGTTTTGGAGATGCTCCCTGCACTCGCTGTCCAGTTCACCGCAGTATTGCTGGTACCTTTCACAGTCGCGTAGAACTGCACTTTTGCGCCTGCTACGAAGGATGTCGTGGTGGGCGAAATCTGTACGCTGATGACTTGATTGGATGCGTTCACGGTCAGCGTATACCTGCACACCGTCGTGGTCTCGCGCGGACCCACCGTCATTGAGATTGCGAAGGTGAATGTTCCGGCGGTCGTCAGAACTCCGGAAATCGTTCCACGCCCCGCATTAAAAGTTAGCCCTGGCGGGACTTGCCCCTGAATTAAACGCACCGACTCTTCAGAGCCGTTCGAGACCAATACTTGCTCATAGGTGGAGCCGACCGAGGCGCTCGGCAGAGTGATGCTTCGTGCAGGCGCTGGCGCTTGAGCCGCGGCTGTACTTTGCGGGACCGCGGAGCAGCCTTGCAGCACCAGAGCGCCAGCCAACATGCTGAACGCCAACACCAACTCCAGACTTCGCTTGCCGCTATTCCTAACTGACAACTGCTTCGCCGGTTGCATGAGTATCCCTCGGAATAGGTCTTGGGGGACCAAGGGTTTGAGTCCACTCCGGTACTTTACGGAGGGTTTACAAACCAGGACAGATAACGCAAGGACAATGTCCCCACGGCACCCGGATGTGCACGGGTTCCTGCCACTGCCTGAAATAGAGAGTGAGACTTTGGTGAGGATATCGGGCCGTTCTGTTCGATGGGCCGAGAGAGCGCGCTCATGGGAGGAGAATGCGAAGGTCCATCAACATTACTGTTAGGTGGCAAGGCTGCAGACCGGAGAGGTTCAGAAAACCGATGAAAGAAGTTTGAGACAAAGCAGATTCGGGTCCTTCAACCCAAAACAGGATCCAAGGACAGGCTGGCGTGCCAATGCTTCGCGCAAGCCTGAGTCTCGGGACTGTTAACTAGTTGGTCGCGCCCTGCGCGGCAGCCAAGTTGCGCGCAGCCATAGGTCGGCGGCGCACAAATTGTCGTCGTAGTACTGGAAGTGAAAATGTCCCAACCTGTTCGGTCTGACTTGCGGCAATGCATGAAAGCGCAAACACGATTAACGTGGCAAGCTGGATCTTTTGGGACAAATGCACTGCTTCATCCTCTTTTCAGGCACACGACGAGCCCGTGGGTTGCCGTTTTGCTAACCAGCAACGCGTGTTCCGTGTGCAATTTTGGTCTTGCTTGAGCGTGGCGCCCCTGAGTGGGCGGGTGGATTTGCCCCTCACTCGACATACCGACGAATTAGCTACGCGAAAGTTATTTCAGAAGGCAATCAGAGTCAATCGCATTCGGCACTTCTGAGTGTGGATATGCCCTTGTGTGCTCCAAAATAAACGCGCGCACACTGGATCGCAACTGCAATGACAACGCACTAAAGCTGTTGAACGCAGGGGATTTAGGGGTCGGCGCTGTCGGGATTGGCATCGCGCCAGCTTTTCAGTCGCTCCAGAGACACAGGAGTGCGTCCATCAATGAATTCGAGTTGCGCGTTGCGATTGTAGGTGTGCACCCCTGCCAGTCCGGGCCAGTGTTCCGGGCCGATCGTTTTCATCGGACGCTCCGCGTAGCGCTGAGGAGTTAATTCTGTGATCTCATGAAAAGTCAGACTGTATCCGTAAGTGGGTGCTCCACTCTGGCTGGGCCGAATCAGTCGGTTACCGTCTCGGAACACCCGTCCTGCGCCGCGACTCGTGCGAATGTCAGTCGAAATCGGATTCGCAGGATGAAGTTGCCATTTTCCCCTGAGCGAGCTTGAATAATACAGCCAGAGAAAACCCGCGCCCGGCGCAGGTTCTGCGCTCGTCGTCGCCAGCCACCATAGCCCCTCCGCTTGCCACAATGTTGTATCGACAAACCTGCCTTGCATGAGTATGCTGTCGTGCACCCATTCGTTGGGAAAACGCCGGCAGCAGTACAGATCCACAGAGTTAGATTCAAACGACTCGGGGATCATTAAAATCTCTGAACCTTCGCGAAATACATGTGGGTAGGAATAATGGCAGTCCCTATTCTCCAGGCACACCAGCGGTGCCCCGCGGACCACCCCATCGTCTGAAATTTCGGCGCAGGCGATGCTGCCCCGCATTGTCTCGTACGAGTAATCCTCGAAGAACAGCCAGTACTTACTCTCGTGCTCAAAGACAAATGGATCGGCCCAGGCGTGACCTTTCGGGGGATCGATCCAGCGAAACCCGCAATGGCTCGTATCCGGTTCAAACAAAGACGGCGCATTGGCGCGGACCGCAATTTTCCAATGTTGCACGACCTTCTTTCGAAAGGGATATGACAGCGCTTTCTTCACCAGAATCGGTCCGAGCCAACTCGCCATCTCGACGTTGCTCGGATAACCATCAAGCGGCCGCCTGCCTTTATAAGATGTTGCTGCTTTCGCTGTCTGCAACAACAACTGCCAACCGAATTCATGAAGGTCGTGCAGTTTCCCGATGATTAGTTCTGTCGAGCCCCAGTAGGGCAAGTATCGGTTGCGGGAGACGCTGATCGTTTGTTCCGTCGCAAAAAGTGCTTTTGCAAGTACCAAGTAATCCTTGGTATGGGCGTAAGCGGCGCACAATGTGACTGCCGAAATCGGATTGTGCTCCCGAATTTCCCAGAAATCAGAGGGACCGCCGCGATAGAACTCATTGTCCCCGGGGCTCAGCCACCAGACACCATAGGGCAGTTCTCCGGAAAGATCGATCAACGCAGGACCGCCAATTAGCGCAACCAGCACGTCCAGTTTCTTCGAGCGAATTTCTGTGATGGAGTTCGCAGGGGAGAGTTCGCCGCAGCCCTCACGCACCTTCAAATCCGCCTGAAGAATTTCCACCCCGGCCAATGTATCGCGGCAGTCCAAGGGAGCGAGCGGATCATTGCTCGGCCTCATGCGCTCGTCGAGACGAAGGTAAAGTCGATATAAGACATGAGGCGTTGCTGTTGGCTGCTGCCTGTTTACCTCGAGAACTAGCCCGATCTCCGCGAAGTTCGAGGCCTGGATATCTGCAATGATCTTGGCCGCGAATGCCGGCACTCGATCCAGGCACTCCACGACTATGCCAATTCGGAGCGGGGCCCGCGTCGCGCAGGACGTGAGGTAGTGTTCTCGCGGCGTCGAAATCATTCTTAGAAGCGTACTATAAATTTGATGAGAAGTGACATTCGTTAGGGTGGCGGCGCTACTTCGATTCAAATTGCGTCTCAGCGTTCGAAGCCGGGCCGCTCTGGCTACGGCGCCAACGAGTGCTGGCAATTCAACCTGCTGAAGCGCTACCGGCTGGTGCTGAAATTGTAAAGGCTGGGCCGGTGCTGCCTTCGGTGTGCGCCCTCGATAGACTTGATGCAGCCTGGCGGGCAAGTACAAGCTGAGAACTGTCAGGAGCGTTACAGGAATCTGGACAAGAGCTGGAAAGGCAGAGGTGGCATGCGCTTCGAAAGGCGTGATGAGCATCGAAAACGCAAAAACCTACAACGACTGCTGCCCCAGCAGGTTGCAGAGTTGGGCGGCTCGCGACTGCATCAGCGTTCGATCCACGCTGCCCGGAATCCAGGACAGCACGTATCGCAAGCACGCTCCATCGACGAATCTCGCGGGATTGTGATCCGGGTGACCAGAAAAGCTCAGCAGAGGTTTGGTGCCGACAAGCGCGAAAAGGTGCCGGTCGAGCATCAGCACTGTTGCAATTACGGCACAACCCGCGAGGAGCGCACGAGCTTTCGGCAACCCAGATGTGCCAGTCTTAACGCCGGAACACTAGGTACTGGCCCACGATGAAGTACGCCTGCCATGCGCAGACATTAAACGTTCCCAGATCGAGCCAGGGAAGCCGCGGTGTAATGCTCCCACTCCAAACTGCACACCCAAAGATCAGCACGGAAAGCGACCGCCCGTGTGCAAATCCTTGCGCATAAAGGAGCCGGTTTCATCTTTCTTCACAATAAAAGTAAAAGATTCTGCACACTTAAGTCTTCAAGACCCAGCCCTGTCCTCTGACGCAGAATGCCGCCTCATATCCGGGACCGGCGTGAACTTCGCACAAGCGCCACAGCCCGGCTTCGCCTGGATCGGGGCGTATTGCCAGCGGCCGTTCTGTTCTCCGCGCACTAGAGACACATCGGATGCATGGAAAGACAAAGATAATCCAGCGCCGTGTGCCTTAATGTAGGCTTCTTTTCGCGTCCAGCACGGAAGAAGCCTTTGCATTTTTCAGATGACGGCAAGTCGGCCAATGCCTGCCGTTCGGCTGGCAAAAAAAATCGTCGAGCCTCAAGATCGAAATTGTCGCGAACTTGCTCAACATCTACTCCCATTTCACGGGCGTGCGCGAAGGCAAGAAGAGCCTTGGTTCCGGAATGGGAGACGTTAAAGTGCAACCCCGCTCCGGAGTGGCTGGCGTGCAGGACCGACTTCTCTCGCTCTCCATAGGTGAAGGTGACGGTTTCGGGAGGGCAGCCCAGGTACTGACTCAGGAGCATTCTCAACAACGCGCACGTTGCGGTGAAATTTTGCCGATCGCCCACAAAATGAAAGCGATCTGCCCGGGCCAACTCGTCGGCGGAAAGAATCTGCCGCCAGCGTGATTTCGCCTGAGCGATCGCCTCCAACTCAATCCGCCACAACTGCACCTCAATTTCAAGCAGACGAAGTACAGTCGCGCGTGCGAACTGAGGATCTGCAATGGCCATCAAATCGCTCACGTTGCGCAGGTTAATCGCAATTCCCAAAACTGGCAATTCGGATCACGAAACGTCCTTCCCTGCTATCCTATAGCGCCAATCGTGGGTATCCT
>DATMOO010000180.1:0-5838 GCA_035568275.1 Candidatus Sulfotelmatobacter sp. | reverse complement strand
CGCGATCCGTCATCGTGGCGGTCGCGAGTCTCCCCCCAATTGTCAAATTCATCCGTGCCGCCTGCGCTGTAGACATTGGCGGAGATCGAGTCCGTGCCGGTGAACGTCCCGGTCTCGCCGGAATGCACAGAGTAAGTCTGCCCGCCGCCGGTCGCTTCGCCTTCCCCGCCGCGCACGGTCACAAATGTGGAGTTGCCGTCCTCGCTGGCTTGAATTCGATATTGACCGGGCCGCAAGATGGAGAACGCTTGATTCGGTGTGTCCACTTCAAATATTTCGTCCCTGCCGAGCCGTTGCACACGAATGTCGAGAGTCCCCTGCGTCAGTTGCAATTGCACCGTGCGGTCATCGAGATTGAGGAATGAAAAACCTGTGCCGCTATCCAGCCGGATCGTCGCGGAGCCAATTCGTAATTCCGCGCGCGCCCCGTTATCGGCCCAGAGTTTGTCGCCCGTGGTCATGGGCCGGTTTACAACTGCTGACACCCAGTCGGGTTCTCCCGCAGGTTGAAAAGAGACCGCGCCCTGAACGTACTTAAGCCGCGCAACGCGGCCGGGGGGATCGTTCTGGTCCGCAGCGGCACTTTGCGGCATAGCCATCGTCAGAATCGTCGCCGCCACCAGGGTGCTCGCTATACTCATCGTTTGTTTCCATTTTGCGTTCACTGGCATCCACCTTTCTCTCTCATTCGCTTCACCCTTCAGCGCTTCTCTCGCGCACGTGCTTCGATTTTGGCCCGCTGACTCGCGTTTGTTCGTTTGTCAGCCAACGCGGATACGAGGGAGAGAGTGAAATAGTCCAAAAACATTCAGGAGCCACAACACCACGCCAATGACAACGACTCCGTTCAAGATCGACTTGATACTGCCTGCCATGGGGATGAAACGATTCACCAGCCATAACAGAACGCCAACGACGATCAGGGTTAATAGAATCTGCATGAGAGGCATGCTTTTCTACCTTTCTGTCTTTGCTGCGAGACACTTCTACGCCGGCCCAACGAATTGCTGCGGGCTCTGCCTGGTGCGAAGAACGGGTTGAATCGCTTTCATTCAACGAGGGGCTGGACTAGCGATCCAAACAGGCCTCGCGCCTCAGGTGTTGTTCGATGTCCCCAGCGCTCGTGCGGGCCGCGGAGTTCAAGCTGAAGACGACGGACTGGCCAACAAAACAGTCCTTATTTTCTGCAAAACAAGCCTCCACTTCTCTACCTGCAAGTCTCTCCGCAAGACCCTTGCTACGCGGCGCGACGCAAAACCTGTGGAGGTACCTTCTCCGCAGTCTTGTGTCGCTGTATACGCAACACGAGCTGCGTCGAGATGCGCCTTGTCCACCTGCCTTGAGGATTCATAGCCGCGTCATCAAGTCGAGCCAGGCGATTGCAATACTCCGCGGTACTGGCCACGTCCTCGGGCCCAAGCCTTGGTAATCGAGGAAGAAACAGACTCCATAAGAACCGAAAAAACGAATTCATCTGCCCCTGCGCTTCCGATACATCTGGGCTCGGATGGATCTGGCGAATCTAAACCGCGGTGACCTTGCGATCCGAATCGTAGACTTCTTCAAGACGCATGTCTGTCCTCTTGTATACAGTTTTGCAGTTTCTTTGGGCAGTGATTGGCCGTTGTAAAATCGGCGAACGGACCGCGAGAATTCATACTTTCATCTGTCCAATGTCGCGACGGGGCTTCCCCTATACACACGAATGTCAGGCCTCCAGATCTGGGAGGGTCGGACTTTCTTAGACTTGTCTCGAATCAGAACTGCGGAGTATTGCGCGAACGGCTGGAGGCCGGCCCGATAATGACCCTGGACAGCGGAATCTGTACCGTCAATATTGTCCCCTTGCTGCTTCCTGAGCCTCCGAGTGTAAACGTACCCCCAAGCGCAAGCGCTCGCTCTCTCATACCGGTAATGCCAAGCGAATCATGCCCATAGACCAGCTTCCTGCTGATGCCCTTCCCGTTGTCCGTCACGGTCAAAGTCACGCCGTTTTTTCTCTTTGTCAAAGCAATGTGGGCCCGTGAAGCATGAGCATGCCGGGCAATATTCGTGAGAGCTGCCTGAACGATCCTGAAAATAGCGACGGCCGCCGAACGATCGAACTTGGCTTTTGCAGTATTGGTCTTAAATCTGCAACGTATCCCTGTGTGTCCCTCGAATTCCCTCGCCTCCGATTTCAGGGTCTTAACCAGGCCTAACTCATTCAGAACGCCGGGGCGCAATTCGCTCGCGATGTTTTTCACCGACCGCATCAAGTTCGTCGTGGTGGCTGATAGCGACTTGATTTTCTTCTGTAACGGCTGTTGCCCTGGAGTCAACTTGCGGGAGATCCAGGATAATCCTAACTGCAAGCTGGTAAGCCCCTGGCCAAACTCATCGTGAAGCTCACGAGCGATCACCGCCCTTTCATTCTCGCGCGCCGACAGCAAGTAAGACGCGAGGGCCCGCAATTGATTCCGCGAACTCTTGAGGTTCTCTTCCGCTTGCTTCAAACGAACAAGCATGATGTGGCGCTCGCCGACAATCGCGTCCACCTGTTGGGTCCTCAGGGCGTGAATGAGTTTCTCTGCCTCTTCCATCTTGCTCTCCAGTTCGTGGTATGGCGGTTTCTGGTTATTCATCGCTCGTCACCGTTCAGTCTGAGCGCCGCAATGACCTGCTTAGTATCATTGAGGTTGCCCAACACAGTGACCTTCGGGAGGGGCTTGATCAGGATCAGCGTGGGCGTTACGAGCACTTTATTTTTGTGAGCACTAGAGACATCTTTCAGTACGTCCACGACCTCGATTCTATAACGCCCCTTGATGCGCTCCTCGCAGAGCCGTGTCACGTTCCCCCTGGCTTGGGAGGAGTTTGATTCGTTACCGGCCACGAACAGCCGGAAGACATAGGTCTCGCGTACGGGCTTTGCGGCTCTCCGCTTCTCGCGCTTGCGAGCTTTCATCATCGCTCCATTTCTTCCGTACCGTATCGGTACGCCGAGCTGCTCACCGCATAACTACGCTAGGCCTTCACCAGATCCATGCCTCGATCGGTGATGCGGAATTCATGGAACTGTTCCGAATGCTTCGACCCTCTTGACTTCATGACGATCAACTGGCGCGTTACGGCGCCATCGATGGGAAGATGGCGCAGAAGGATGATGGTATCAATGATGGATGAAACACCGATCCCGCTGATCTCTTCGACGATATCCAAACCCGCAGTCTGGTTGATATAGATACAGGTGATACCGCGCTCCTTACAGACGTTCAGAATCCGCATCAGGTAATCAAAGGCAGCCTGCTCCGAGCCCATGCGCTTGCACGCCGAGATCGCATCCACGATCACGTGCTGGGGTTGAACCTCCTCCAGGTCTTTCAGGGCATGAAACAGATGCTCCTCCACACCCATCGCTTCCGGCAAGTAGGACCGGACCACCAACGTCCCCGTCTTGATCAGCGGCTGCAGAGCAAGACCCGGGCTAAGCATGTTGCTGACCATGGATTCTGCCGACTCCTCGAAATTGAGGTAAAGCACTCGCTCGCCGCGCAGGCCAGCGGCGCAGGCGAAGGCGCAGGCCAGTGTGGTCTTCCCCGCGCCGGCAGTCCCCGCGAGCAGGATGCTGGTCCCGCTCTTATAGCCGCCGCCGACCACATCATCCAGCCAGACCCGGCCGCTGGACACTTTGGGACCCGGGGGACGGTGCTGTAAGACGTTGCTGGTGATAGGAATGATGTTGATGCCGCTCTCATCGATGATGAAGGGATATTCATTGCGGCCATACCCCGAACCACGATACTTGATCACTCTCAAGCGGCGCGTGGTGATCTGGGCGGTGACGCGCTGGTCCACGTGAATCACGCAATCCGCCATGAAGTCCAGAAATGCGTACCGGGAGGGAGATTCCTCCTGCAGGACAGTTTTGACCGTCATGATCGCGGTTAATCCCCGGTCCAGCAGCCATTCGTGCAATGCATATAATTCGCGGCGCTCGCGGAGGGGGTTATCGTACAAATGCAAGAGCGCGTCCGCCGCATCAATCAAGATTAGCTTGGCGCGCATGGCCTTAATCCGCTGATCCAGGATAGCCAGCAGACCCTTGATGGAAAACTCGCCCGAGATCACCACTTCAGGATCCAAACGCGCATCCATCAGGTAGAGCTTGTTTTTCTTCTCTAGCCGAGCCAGGTCCCATCCCCAACTCCAAGCGTTTTGACGCACGGCCGCAGCGCGTTCCTCGAACATAACCAGGATGCCCGGCAGGCCCGCACTGGCGCCGTGTATCAGGCATTGCAATCCCATCATGCTCTTGCCGCTCCCGGGACCACCGCCGAGAAGCGTCACGCGTCCGGCGGGCAGGCCGCCGCCTAACACCAAATCCAACCCGGCAATGCCGGTCGACACCTTCGGAAGCTCTTTCCTTCTTTTCTGCGGCCCTCCCGCGTCTCTCGCTTGTGCTCTTCGTTTTGCTGTGGCCACCGCGGACCATCCTTTATGCCAGATTGATCTTGCGACTGTCAGTGCAAGCACCAGTAGTACGCCGCTGGTATGCCTCTTTCCCATAATCCTATCCTAGGCAAAAAGAAAAACTCAATTTGTATTAGGGCTTAGCCAAGTTCGAGCGTCGTTGGCCCAATGTCTATTCAAAAGTGAACACTGGACCACAAACGACAGGTTTTCTTACTCAAGCTAAGCTACTGTGCGGTCAAAGACTTGGTCGCGGCTCCCGGTAGCAAGGAATGGCAGTCCATCTGTACGGGACAGCCGTCGGTTTTCCAATGAAACTTCGTGATATTCTAGGATTCAGGGGCCACATTTTGATGGACTCGGTTCCAAACGCGAACCCCGCCGCGACCGGCCGCAGTCTGTTGTTGCGCGTCTCTCAAAAAAAGGAGTCTTAAGGTTTTTTGAAAAGCGTCATGCTGACCGTCGCGCTGGCTGATGACCATGTTGTCGTGAGGCAAGGGCTCCGGCTCTTGCTGGAATCGGATCCAGAATTTGTTGTTGTGGGTGAAGCGGCTGACGGGGTCGAGGCCCTCGAGCTGGTCAAGCGCCGGAAACCCAAGGTGCTAATCGTCGATCTGATGATGCCTGGCCTGGACGGTCTGGAAACCACCCGCAGGCTCTCCCGCTTGAAACTAAATACGCGTGTGATTATCCTTACTATGTACGGGGACGAGGCCTATTTATTGGATGCGCTCGGAAGCGGCGCGGCTGGTTACGTAGTCAAAGAGTCCGCTGGAGCTGACCTCTTCCAGGCTATCCGCGATGTGGCTGCCGGCCGGCATTACCTGAGTCCGCTGCTTTCTGAGGTTTTCACCCGCAGCTATTTGCGGAAGTTTCGGACCGCTTGGCCGAAACTTTCTGACAAACTGACTGTCCGCGAGCGAAAGGTGCTGAAACTGGTCTTGGAGGGAGCAAGCAGTTCCGATATTGGCGACCGGCTGAAGATTAGTCTCCGCACGGTCGAATCCGATCTAGCTAATTTGGTGGCGACCTTGGGCCTGAAAACCGAGCATGATATTATGCATGAGGCAACCAAGCGCAGGGTTATTAACAAAGGGCCACGCAAACCTCTGGGAAAAACACACTGATCGGGAATATCGCAATGAAATTCGCATATCCAGGACTAGTTGAAAGTAGGCACCCTCACAGCCCCCCCCCCCGCCTCACCTATTCTCCGCCACGTGTATTCAGCGTATACTGTACTTCTGGGTAATTCCATGTTCAAAGCTTTGAGGAGGAGAATTCAGGCCGGCTTGGGGCGTAGCTCGCGCCCCGCGATTTCCGGCGGGCGCGATGTATTCCGCGGCTTACTTTCGCGATGTGGGCAGCATTGGCAGACTATGTTTG
>DATMOO010000179.1:0-10583 GCA_035568275.1 Candidatus Sulfotelmatobacter sp. | reverse complement strand
CGGACGGCAGCAACTTAAGTCATTACCCTTAGCCCGTGGGCGAGCCGTCGTCGGCACGATCTGTGGGAAGTCTTGGACCGAATCAATCTCACAATCAGCGAGCTAACGCACGCGATGGAGCAGGAAGCGAAAAGATGTCCCGAGGCGCAGCGCTTGATGAACCATCGTGGGTGGTTTCGGTGACGAAAGAGCCCGCCCAAAACGGTGTTTGGACGGGCTTTAAGGGTAAGGCGATTCGTGACGTTGCTTACTGTCGCGCCATGGCGATGCGGACAGCGTCCTCTGGCGAGACGAGGTGATCCAGGCTAACGGCGTCTTCGGCAATGGCGAGTTGCACGCCCTTGACGCGGCCCGAGAACTCGTTGCCTCGGGCGCCGTAGTCCGGCGAAACAGGAGATCCAGTGTCCACTCCTACGTCGCAACCGTCATCGGCAGAGAAGACCATGGCCGCCGTGGCCGCGACCTTGCCCTCGCCGACTTTTTTGCCATCCACGTACAGTGTCGCCGTGCCACCTTTGCCCAGGCCGCCGCCAGCATAAGCAAACTCCATACGGACCTGGTGCTCACCCGGAGGCAGCGGACCGCTGGATTCAGCATAGAACTGGTGAATGCCGAGCAGGTTGTAACAGTATTTCAGCTTGCCGCCCTTAACGTAGAGGCTCCAGCCCCCGATGTTGCCACCTTGCGCGACGATGACTCCTTCAGCCCCGGTTGGGGGGACAACAATCGCTGCTGTCACCGCGTGGGACTTGTTCTTCAAATTTAGGACCGAATTTTCCGATAGACGGCCCATGCTGCCAAAGAGGATTTGAGATTTGCCCTTGATCAGTTGTGGGCGCCCCGCGGTATCGGAGTTCAAACGTGCGCCAAGGTTGTCATCGAGGGGTAACACGTTGTAGCGTGTCGCTTCGATCAGCCACAAGCGCTGCAGTTCGTGCAACTTCTCCGGCATCTGTTTCGACAAGTTGTTCGCCTGGCTCCAGTCTTTCGTGGTGTCGTAGAGCTCCCAAATGTCGTCGTCGAATGCCGGGGTTTTCTCGCCGATCAGAATCCACGGCGTCTTGTGCCGCGTCACCGCGGTCCAGCCCTTGTGGTAGATGCCACGGTTGCCGAACATCTCGAAGTACTGCGTTTCATGTCGCTCGGCGGCCTTGGCATCGTTGAACGAGTACGCCATGCTGACGCCCTCGATCGGATGCTGCTGGACTCCGTTAACGAACACCGGCTCAGGCAGTCCAGCCGCTTCCAGAATGGTCGGCGCGACGTCAATGACGTGGGCGAAATGGCTGCGGATTTCGCCTTTTCCCTGGATGCCCTTGGGCCAATGCACGATGGTCCCGTTGCGCGTGCCGCCCCAGTGCGAGGCGACCTGCTTGGTCCACTGGTAGGGCGTATCCATGGCGTGCGCCCAGCCCACAGCATAGTGGTTGTAAGATTCCGGACCGCCCAGCTTGTCCAGGCGTTCCATCAGGAACTCAGGCGTCTCCAAAGCGGATGCGCCGTTGAAGTTGATCATCTCGTTGTAGGTGCCCTGCAGAGTGCCCTCGCCAGACCCACCATTGTCGCCGATGATGTAATAGATCAGCGTGTCATCGAGCAGGCCGAGCTTCTTCACCGAATCCACCAACCGGCCGACGTGGTAGTCGCAGTACTCCATGAACCCAGCGTAAACTTCCATCTGCCGGATGAGCACGGGCTTCAAGGCGGCAGGCATTTCATCCCAAGACGGGATTTCCTTGTGCCGCTGGGTGAGCTGACAATCTTGTGGAATGACGCCTAACTTTTTCTGGCGGGCAAAGGTTTCTTCGCGCAGCTTGTCCCAGCCCTGGTCGAACTTGCCTTTGTACTTATCCGCCCATTCTTTCGGAACGTGGTGCGGGGCGTGGGTGGCGCCCGGCGCGAAGTAGACGAAGAAAGGTTTATCGGGTATGAGCGCCTTTTGTTGCCCAATCCACTCCATAGCCTTGTCCGTCATGTCTTCCATGAAGTGATAACCTTCTTCCGGAGTTTTCTTGGGCTCGACCGGTGTGGTGCCTTCGTATAGCGACGGATACCATTGATGCGCCTCGCCGCCGATGAACCCGTAGAAATATTCGAATCCACCTCCGCCAGTAGGCCAGGAACCAAACGGACCGGCGGGACTCGTCTCCCAGACCGGCACTTCATGGCACTTTCCAAACTGAGCCGTCGCATACCCGTTAAGCTTGAGGGTACGGGCAAGGGGCGCGCAGGTATTAGGGAGAATCGAGCTATAACCAGGCGAGCCACTGGCGATTTCGGTGATCCCCCCCATGGCGACCGTGTGGTGATTGCGTCCGGTGAGCATCGCCTGTCGCGTGGGCGAGCACAGCGCTGTGGTATGGAAGCGGTTAAATTTCAGGCCACCTGAGGCCAAGGATTCCGCTGTCGGCGTGTAACATGGGCCGCCGAAGGCGCTTGATGAGCCAAAGCCGGCATCGTCAATCAAAACGATGAGAACATTTGGCGCTCCCTTGGGCGGACGCAACTGCGTGATCGCCGGGTACTTGTTTTCCGGATCTTTCGCATCGTACAAAATCAGTCCTGAACGAGGTTGGTCTGGGATGGGAAGCACTGTTCGCTGGATTTTGTCTTGATCACTCATGAAAAGACTCCTTCCTATCGAGACACAATTCTCGATTTCATCAGACTCTAGGAGTGCGCCTTCAGCGTGGCAACTGGCAGAACTTACAGGTTTACCCTGGTGCAGGGCAGCGGACGAATTTACCGGGTAGAAAGAAGTGGTGGGATTATGTCGTTGCGCGAGCGGTTGGTAGCCTTAAGGTTGAGGCGCGTGCTCGTCGCAAACGGCGGCGGCGACGCCCACTTCCCTCACGCAGCCGAGCACGTGTGTAGCAATGTTGGGACAACCTGGGTGGTCACAGAGATATTCCGTCAGTAGTTCTTCGCGCCCGTCCGGCGTTGCCAGCCCCGTCTTGATCGTTATCTGAGGAATGGAGAGCCCCTAACTGAATATCGGATGCGCAGGGCCTCTTGCGCAAGTGATTTCTTATGCCCCCACGAGTTTGCGTCTATTCCCGCTAGACCCACAACTGCCATGGCGAGTCTGGACGCGAGAAATCAAAGACCTAAGAGCAGTTTGCTGTTTCCACGCTGCGTGGTGCGCTGGGGGCACATGACGCCCGTTGAAATCAGGATATTTCGCCAATTCGCTGCGCTCCCGCTGATCTTGGACTTCAATCATCCGCAGTGTGAACGTAACCTCAGGATCGTGACACATCTACCGCTTCGCGAACTCTGCCGCGATGACGGATTCTCGACCACCACACGCGGGAGATCACTAACGCTACTCCCTTCACTTAAGTCCAAATGTCCAGCTAAGCCCCGAACTGGAGCCGTAGTCGCTGCCGGAGAAAGTCGCCGGCGGTTGGTTGTCCCAGTTGCCGTAGAACGAGGCATTCCATGAGAGGTTGCCAATGAGCTTAACGTAATAGGTCAGGTTCGTATTGAAACGGACACGGCCGGGCTGGGAGAGAGCCGGGAAAAGTGTAGCGGTGATGTTCAGATTGGTTTTGTTAAACCGAAAGAGACTGACGTCCGTAGAGATCACCGCAGCTGCAAGATTTTGATTGCCTACCGGAACTATGGAAGGCTGGTACTTCGTACCCTGCCAGGCGAGGCCGGCGAGCACCGAGATTCTGCTTTGGTTGGTGTTTTTGAGGTAGCGTCCAACGCCACCACCAAGAGTGGTCTGCAGCGTGATTCCCTGCGCCGAGCTTTGCAGAAAACTACCTAAGCCCGAATAAAAATAGTTGTTCCAAGGCAACAAACGGCTACCGCTGAGATCCAACAAATTTCTGGTGGAGGCGGCGGTGCCGCTACTGTAAGACAGGGTGGAAGTCAAGCTGGCCTGCGCCGACCAGCGTTCCCGCAGATATGCGGCCTGCGAGCCAAAGTTGTATTGTGTGGACTGATTGCCTTTGGAATAAATGACCCCGAAATTTAACTGGCCGTTGAATCGCTGCCAGAACCTTTCGGACGTCTCACTAATTCCGACAATCTGTGGGCTGTCGAGCACCACGTTCGTTTCTGGAGTCTCCACGATCTGAATCTTTACTGGCTGTCCACCGGGTGTTTCAGGGGTGTTGAGCTTCCCTGTGTACACCGAACCATCCTCCGTCTTCACGATGAACAACTGATTGCTTTCCAGCTGGGCCACTTTTGACCATTGGACCGAGGCTGTGCCGTCGATGTAATCGAAACTGACGTACAGCACTCCGGCTTCGAGTCCTTTCACTTGGCAGGTCATGCGGTCACCGTTCTTCATGACCAGCACATCGGTTTTTTCCCGCGCGAAGAGAGAAGTGGGGAGACCAAGGATCGAAATGAGGAGGACTATTCGGATGTTCATAGCGACTCCAATCTGCATGCTGTTTCTCTCGGTCCGAGAGTGCCTTTGCGTAACCTGGGGTACACAACGCCTTTTCAGATGGCGATCCAGCGTGGCTGAAGCTCAAACCTCGACTCTCGCAAAACTCGCTCCGCCGCATAGCGCTGCTCACAAACTCAGCCACCAACCGCTGAGCTTCCGCTCATGTACGTCGCTTAAGTGGTAACAACTCCGTTTTTGCGGTCATCTGGACACAGCAACACCGAACAGTTGTGTTGGACAGACGCTTACCTTTGAATCAGCACTCAGGGCGGAGCTTAGAGGGGGGTTCACAATTGTGATGATCAACCTTGCTAAGCAGGTATTCCTGTGCGCCAACGGCGTCACGCGCATAAGTGGCCGGAGTAAAAAACTTGCGTTTGCACTTCTCGCAGCCTGCCCTGGCGGGAACTTTGGCCTCATATCTCAGGACGACGAAGTTGCGCTCTGCCATGCCGCGGACAGTCAGTCACAAAGCCAACGGGTGCACGACTATAAGGAGCGACGGCCAAAAGTGAGCCAACTGTTGAGAACAGTCCACTACACGTTTTGACCGCTGGTCGACAAGTGTAACCGCGATCAATTATCCTGTGCTGCTCGCCACGGGGTCATCTGTGCTTCGCACCGAACACTGCGAGAACGAATACAACCGTCAACGCTGATCCCACGATCGCAATCGCCTTGACGACTACTAATGTGAGAGCGGTCTCCGAAAGTGCGATCATGTCATCCCCGTGGACTCTCGCCGACATCGCGGCCAGTGCTGGTCAATAATGAGCAGGCGATGACGCACTGGGAACTGTCAAAACTACCTATTTGTTTTTGTGATTTCTTGGGGTGTCGAACCAGTCCATTCATTGAGTGGGAGAGGCGATTTTTCAGTAACTACACTGCCCTCCGAGCCGGCCATCCGCGTGACCGAAGAGATGCGGAGTCGGACAGAGATTCTGACCTGAAACTGATTACGAGCGCTTGGTTCGTATGGCGCTTATTTCTACGAGAGCGAACTGGCGCTCATCTCTGAGTGCATGCAGCAGAGTGGGAAAAGTAACCTGACAACACCGGCATTTAAGAGAGGCCTGTTAACAGCAGTTACTTTCGGCTTGCCCGCCGTTGAGAACAATGGATCGGGTGCCAAGAACTAGGTGTCCGATTGAGCAACAAAGGTCTTGAAATCTGCTGATTATGCCTGTGCGGTGAAACCCTCCCATTAGCCGATTTTTGTTCCAATAGCCTCGCCCGAAACGATGATCTCCACCCGCCGGTTCTGCTGTCTGCCGGCGGCGGTGTCGTTGCCGGATACTGGATTTGCCTGACCCTCTCCCGCGGAGGTGACATCGTCCTGTTTCAATCCCTGTTGCACCAGAAATGTTTGCACTGTGTTCGCGCGCTGACCGGATAGCTTGAGATTGAAGTCCTCGCTACCCGTGCTATCGGTGTAGCCCTCAATCCGCAACTTCAGGCCGGGATGCGCCAGGATGACGCCGGAAAGCCTGGCCAGTTTTAAATTCGCATCCTGCGAAAGTTCGTACTTGCCGGAAGCAAACAGAATGTCAGCCATAGTGACCACCAGGCCGCGGGGAGTATCGACCGTTTGCAGGACCGAGTTGAGTTGGGCCAGCAACTGGGCGCGCAGGTCTGCGGCTTCCTTGCGTGTTCGCTCGGCATCAGCCCGGGCGGCCTCTTCCTTTGCCTTGAGCACATCTTCCTTTGCCGCAGCCAGTTCGGCTTGTCGCGTCGCTTCCTCGTCGGCTTGTCGCTTCGCTTCGGTCGCTTGGGCTGCCGCCTTAGCTTCCGCTTCCGCCTTCGCTGTGGCGGCGGCAGCTGCGCGCTCGTTTGCTATGCGCTCCTCTTCCTGGCGTTGCACGGCCAACGCGCGCGCGTCTTCCGCAAATTGGGCAGTTTGCCGGGCGGTCGAGATGATGGCCTTCTTGTCGGCCTTGCTCGTGAGAGAGCTTTCTGTCATTGCCAAGCTACCTTGCGCTTTGGAAAAGATCTCCGCTGCATACTTTTCAGCTGCGTGCGATTTTGCGATTTCCACGGCGTTCCGAGCTTCGTACACGTCCAGTGGGACACTCGGATCAAGAGTGAGCGCCAGCGGGTTCCCCCTCTTTTCATAATCACTGCGTTTCATGAGCGGATAATTGTTAACAACGAAAACTTTTCCCTTTGTGCCCTTCCGGATCGAATTCTTCATCACTACCATTTCGCTGGGCTGGCGGACCGCAGAGTACGGTTCTGCGGTAACAAACAGGGAGAACGTCTGCATTTGGGTAGTGGCGCTCAGCTTACCCTCCCCAGATTTGCTAAGAAAAATCTGGCCGAGATTGCTGGTACGCCCTTCTGTGGAGACCGCCCACAGGACGTAAGTCATAAACTCTGTGCCCAATGTCGTGGGTTGCGCTAAGCCCTTGGTGGAGGCCTCGACAGTCGTTGCTCCAGATTTCGCCTCGACCTTGGCTTCGCCAGTGGCTTGAGACATCAATGCGGTGCCGTTCAGATCGACTTTCGTGCCACCGCCGCCAACTTGGTAGCCAATGGCCTCGACGGAGCTGATGATGACACTCGATGATGCTGGCACATCCTGAGGTGATTGGGCTGCAACGGTACATGCTAACAAGCAAAGCCCCACAAAAGGCAACGGTCTCAGACTGTTGAATCGCATATTAGTCTCCCTTCAACGAAGCCATCATGGCTCAAACAAAATCAACAAGAAGCGACAATCACCTTTTTCAGAGTGTCCGGCGCCGGATCGCAGGCCACAGCTCTGGAGCCGCTGACGGGGCTTCTCGACCAGCATCATCGATAATCCACCTCCGCACAACTGTCGATTTTGACAGTTCGAGCTAGAGCCTCTGCGTACTACTATCCTCAGACGATGAGTTGGGCAGAGACTTTGTACGCTCAATGGGTCGGCAGATCGGGAACGAGGCGACGCATGAGACTTACAACGGCCAATATTATCGAAACCGAATCTCGGCGCCGCCGTGATATGAACCTAACGGTGCTGTCTGCAAGACTCGCAATACTGCTGGCTATCCATTTTTGTCTGTTTGCAACTTTTGGGTTCACGCAAAATACCCTACCCGAAACTCCCGCAGCGAAAAAAGACAATCAGCTCAACGTGAACTGGCTCTACGGTTCGTACATTCCCAAGGAAGTTCCGCTCGAATCGTTAAGCGCGGATCGGCGCTTCCAGCTTTATTTGCGGCAGACCTACACGACTTGGGGAATTTACATCAAGACGACGCTGTTTGCCGTAACAGACCAGGCGCACAACACTTATCCCGAGTGGGGCGACGGATTTGGAGGATTCGCGAAGAGACTTGGCTCGCGACAAGCTGAATTCATAGTTCAAAACTCCGTTACATCGTTGGGCGACGGACTGCTGGGTTGGGAGCCGCGTTATGACCGTTGCCGGTGCAGCGGATTCTGGCCTCGCACACGACATGCGATCGTTAGAAACTTCGTCACCTACGATCGCACTGAAAAATCCTTACGCCCTCAACTCCTTCCATATCTGGGTGCATTTACCGGTAGCGTCACCGCAACCGCGTGGCAGCCGGGCAATCCTAACTGGGAGGTGACGGGATACCAGGCGGTGATCACTCAGGTTCCAGTGGGTATGGCAATCAATTGGATCGGCGAGTTTGCGCCCGAGATCACTCGAGTGGTTCGCAGACACAAAAAATGAAAACCCGTTTCCCATTCAAAGGGCAAATCAGGTTGGCGGACGTGTTGCAAAGCATAAACCGGACTGGCCTATTGCTTAAAGACCAACGGAGGCCCGCTGACTCGCTTCCCCTTGAGGTCGACCGTCACCTCGACACGGTCGGCGATCTTGACGAGGGGAATGCCTTTATTCATCCCGTAATCCTTACGATCGAAACCCATTGTCCCCTTGATCTCACCTGAACCTGTGCCCTTGCCAGTAACCGTAAACGTCAGCGTCTCGGGCTTGGAGACCCCGCGAATGGTAAACGTTCCAGGCACATCAAAGGTGGTGGGACCGGTCTGGACAATCTTGTCTGAGTGAAAAGTGATCAACGGATCCTGCTGGACGTCGAAGAAATCTTTGCTTTTCAGCTTGCCGTCTTTCATTCCGCTTCCGGTTTTCACGCTATTGGCCTGAATCTTGATATCCAAAACGCCGGTCGTGACATCAGTAGATGTAAATCTTAGAGTGGCGTCCCACTTTTCGAAAGTACCCTCTAGCTAGAGCCACTGACGCCTTCACGTAGAAGGTAATCTTGCTTTCTTCCGGATTAATCACGAAAACAGGAGTCTGCTCTTGGCTTAGTGCGGGGAGCGCGGCGGACGCTGAGAGGCAGAGGACGGCTAATCGTATGCTGCAGAGAGCGGATATAAACTTCCTCCCACCAGTTGCCATAAGAGTAACCGAGTGAATTTAAAGGCGCTCTTGGATTGTCATGCTTGATAAATGCTCGCGATACTGTCGAATGCGACAGGCAGCCCTACGCGACGCAAGGACCTGACCTCACTCGTCTGGCTCGTTTCCGCGACTCGTGTTGCACCATTTCCACCAACACCTTTCGAGTCTCAGCCAAGAATTCAATGCCGCATGTACTGCAACCCCGCCTACGTTCAGACTGCGTAGCAATCGTCCCGATTCCTGCCTGGACTCTTGTCCAGAGTCACGATGCTCTGCCGTGTACACACTGGGGGAGCCCTTTGTCAGCCTCATGTCCTGCAGCACAGTCCTCACATTAATCAAGCAACCAGCTTACCCCGTGTCGGTTCTTGTTTGGCGAACGCACTTGCCTTACCAGAATCGAGGATCTCAGCTCCGTCGATCCTGCCGAAGAATTCGATCAGTTTCGCGACGAGACCCGTCCAGCCAGTCTGGTGGCTGGCCCCGAGGCCCGCGCCGTTATCCCCGTGGAGGTACTCGTAGAACAGGATGTAATCCTTCCAGTGAGGATCGGTCTGGAATTTTTCCGTAGCGCCGTACACTGGCCGCCGGCCAGATTTATCCTGCAGGAAGATTCGGGTCAACCGATTGGAAATTTCGCGCGCCACCTCAAACAGGTTCATCACGTTGCCCGACCCAGTCGGACACTCAATCTTGAAGTTGTCGCCGTAATACAGGTAATACGAGAGCAGGGCACGGATCAGCAAAGTGTTCACTGGCATCCAAATCGGACCACGCCAGTTGGAGTTTCCACCGAACATGCCGGTGTCGGATTCCGCAGGCAGATAATTTACACGGTATTCCTGGCTGCCCACATTAAAGACGTAGGGATGCTCGGCATGGTAGCGGGAGAGCGCACGAATGCCATAAGGGCTCAGGAATTCTTTCTCATCGAGCATGCGGGACAGGATTCGGCGCAGCCTTACGGGATTCACCAGCGCAACGATGCCGCGCTCGCCATACCCGAGATGCCCCGGACCGGTTGGATGAATGCTCTCCATCAGTTCCGGCATCCGTCGCAAGCGTTCCCCGAGCGTTGTCATAACTCGCGGTATCCGCTCCCGCTGCCAAGGCTCAATTACAGTGGTGGCACAGAGCGGCAACAAGCCGACCATAGAGCGGACCTTGAGCCGCGTGGCGCTGCCGTCGGGAAGCCGCAAAACATCGTAATAGAACCCATCTTCTTCGTCCCACATCCCATCGGGTCCCGTCTGATTCATAGCGCGAGCGATCCAAAGGAAATGACTCGCAAACTTTATCGCCATGTCTTCGAAATAGGGATCGTGGGCTGCTAACTCGATGCTGATCTCGAGCATGTTCTGGCAAAACAGTGACACCCACGCAGTGCCGTCCGCTTGCTCAAGATGGCCACCTGTGGGCAACCGTGCGCTGCGATCGAAGACACCGATATTATCCAGTCCAAGAAAGCCCCCTTCGAAGAGGTTCTTGCCAAAGCGGTCCTTGCGGTTCACCCACCAGCTGAAGTTAAACATCAACTTCGAAAAAGAGCGCTTGAGGAACTCCAGATCGCCTTTGCCTTTGAGCGCTTGCTCTGTCCGGTACAGCAAGATCGTTGCCCAGGCATGGACGGGCGGGTTTACGTCGCTGTCCTTTTAGGGCCGACCGGCCCGTGAAACCTCATGAAAATTTAGAGTTATGATGGCCGCTGCCCGGAGCGGCGAGGTCGAGAACTCACTGGAGAATTCGAAGCTGTGTCGCTGTCTGATCCGGAGCGTGCGTGTT
>DATMOO010000178.1:0-5452 GCA_035568275.1 Candidatus Sulfotelmatobacter sp. | reverse complement strand
CATCAACTATCCCCTCGCCTCGCTCGCCCAGCTCGGATTAGCTCGCTCTTATGCCCTCGCTGGCGATAGCGCAAAAACCAAAGCCGCCTATCAGGCTTTCTTCACGCTTTGGAAAGATGCCGACCCCGAAATCCCACTCCTCAAAGAAGCCAAGACGGAAGCTGCAAGGCTGCAATAAGGAAATTAAATCCAAGAGGAGAAGTGTCAGCGGAAATAGGCGCAACGCTTACGGGTCTTTCCCGGAGAATAAGTGCGGAACGCCCGTCTGTTCCCGGGTTTCCCTTCAAGGTGAGCGAGGTGGCCTACCGCAACGCCGGAATCGTTCTCAAAATCAACAAAGACCGCCTGCGGGCATTATCACCCAACAAATGATTGCGGATATTTACCTTTGCACGCTCGATGCGCAGCTAACTTGTTACTTGAAAGGGGTGCTTGATCTCTGCTTGAATCCTGCCACGCGGGGTCATCGTGAAAACCTACAACGCCATTGGCTATCTGATTATTCTTCTCTACATGCTGGCTTGTTTTTATTTTGCTCCAACTCACCCGGGACCTTGGACCGGATTGTTAATAGGCGGAGTTTATTTTATTTTTTGCTGGTTTCTCGCCGGGTTGTATCTGGCCGACGTTCTTCATCTGGGGATCGCCCATCGCTCCCTCGACTATAAGGAATGGTTCATAAAAGCAGTCACGGTACTGAACAACACCTTTGGGATCTATGTAGATCCGATTGCCTGGGTGAATCGGCATCGATTGCATCACAAAAACGCGGACCATGAGGGGGATCCCAATAAGCTTGCGAGTGACGGCTTTTGGCGAACCGTGTATCTCTGTGTCATGCCGTATCGATGTAATGAGGATCTGACGAGTGACGAGGTTTTGCAGTCTTGGTCTTTTCGGGTCGTCGCCAGCCCGTTATTCGCAATTGTCGCTCAATCCTGCAGTTTCTATCTCTTGTGGAAGTTGGCTGGGGATCTGAAGTTTGCGCTGGTAATGTGGTTTGGAATGCGAATTTTTGCGCTGTGGGTCAATATGATCCAAAACTATTTGACCCACACGCGGCAATTTGGATATCGACGGTATGACGACGAACACGACAATGCCATGAATATTGGCGAGTGGCTGCCGGTAACAGCAACCTTCAGCGCCTGTCTGCAGAATAATCATCACCACTATCCAGGCCTTTTGCGGCTAAGCCACGACGAATCCGAATACGACTTTGGATTTCTGACCGTCAAAGTCATGAAATATCTTGGCTTGGTGAAGGCAACTGCAAGAGGTGAAATCGTACCCGGTGACGTTCCCTTAGACGCACTAGGGTTCTAGGGCGCTTTTTTTCTTAATTGTGAATGGTTCGATCGTTTGCCCCCAGAAGCCGGGGGCAATTTCTTCGCCATCCAGGCCGTAGCGTTCCGGCCATTCGTCAGGATAGTAGTAGGTGCCAAAGATTCGATCGATCCACGGAAAGTGGATGGCAAAGTTCTTGTCGATTCCCTCTTTTTGAGAAGTATGGTGCCAATGATGATATCTGGGCATAACCAGATACTTTTCGAGCCATTTAGCATTTGGACCGAAATTGCAATGAGTCCAGGTCGCGTGCAGGGTAACAAAAATCAAATACGCGAAAATGATTGATTGCGAAAATCCAAACATGAGGGGAACGAGGATGAATCCGCGCACGAGTGTGTCGTCGACGAAGTGGGAGCGTGAGCCCGCGATCCAATCCAGCGCTTTCGAGGAATGGTGAACGGCATGAAAACGCCATAGAAAAGGGACTTTGTGCAACGCCAAGTGAATGAAATATTCCGCAACATCCGCAACCACAACCGCCAGGAAAAACTGTAAAAGCCAGGGCATTCGCGCGATGAAGTGTTGAAGAGCCGGAACGCCCAGATATCTCGTAGCTTGAGTAGCGGGCAGTAGAACCAGAAAAGATAAAATCTGAATCGGGAGATGAGTGGACATGAAGTACACGACATCCAAGGTCCACTCCTTCCTGAAGGTTCCTTGTTCTGGATACTGGGGCCAGAGTGTTTCGAGTGGCACGTAGATGAGCGCCATCAAAAACATATCAAGCAAAAACCAGTCCAGGCCGATGGCAGGCCCATCGCGCAGGGTCTGGTTGATCTGTACGCTGGATCCTCCCAAAGCCGTGGCAGCGATGGCAAGCAATAGGCCGGTGAATGCCAGAGTCTTTTTCTTGCGCAGAGCCGAAGAAATGATTCCGAATATGAATGCCCCGACGATGAGGCACTGGATTAAAACGCGCATAGCGAACATCGGATAATGCGGACGGAGTTCAGGAGATGTGAGGAGCTGAGGAAAGTGCAGGCACAAAACACCTCCGAATGAGAGAAATCCAAAGAAGGCTGATAATATGCCACTCCACCAACCGGTCCCAAAACCAGTAGAGTCATCATCACCAAAGAATTCATTAATTCTTTGCTCGATCACGATGTCTCCTTGTTGAAGCCCCCGCCCCAGGTATCAGATAGTACGGCGGAAATCTATCCTGATGCAAAAAAGGGTCGATTTCCAAGGGCCTGCAGACTCTCACTTCGCAGGTGTGACCAGTTCGCGCTCTATGCTACGCAAGATCCCTTCGCGGATGTTCGCCTGATACGCCCGGAAGGCGGGAAGGGAGTAGAGTCGGGGAGCGAGTTCGGGCAAAGGCGTCGCCCCGGCATGCTGTACACCAGAGGCACTCCGGACCGCGGCAATCAGCTTCGATGCCATGGCTGAATCGAAGCTCTCGGAAACGATGACCGTGTTATCCGGCCACTGCTCGACGATTACCGGCCCTTCTTCTGTCGATACCAGGGCAGCTCCCGTCGGACAGGGCGCAGCCGCGCACGCGGGAACATCCTGCACCATCGCCTTCTGATAACGCCATGCAACCGTGGTCGCATAAAAGCGCGCGAAGTGCTCGGCCGCCTGCGTCGTCTTCCAGTGCGACACGTACAGCAGCGCGACATCTTTGGTGGTTGGTTCCGTTCCAGCTGGAAGCGGCGTCCGTTTGAATGCAATGTAGGTACCGCCTTGCCACGCGGGAGCAAAATCGGCGGCGCCGTGCTTGTCGCCGAACTGCTTCAGCAACGCGCGCACGTCCAATTCGCCAAACGAGCCGGAATCGAACACTTCGTAATCCTTGCTCAGCACCGTGCTCAGATCCGGGATCTGCATCGGCACCAGCTTTGCGTGTTCCAGGTAAGCCTTGGAGTCAAACACTTCATGCGTGTTGCGTGGAGGCTGCGCGAACACGCCCTGGAACGCAGCCTGCTTGCCGCGTTGTGCCAGCACGTCCGCTTCGAAGAACAGGCCATCGCGATAAGGGAAGCTGCCGGCCTCGCGCAGCACCATGGGCGCCTTGTGCATCAGTTCGGTATCGATGGTGGCCGAGACCGCCGAGTCCTCCATCGACGCGACCACGCCTGGCGTGTCTTTCAGATTGCGCCCATACGGCGCGAGCAGGTAGTCGATGTAGACCACCATGGCCTGGCCCTCGACGATAGCGTGCCGTGCCGTGGTGCTCTCATCGTTCATGTCGCCTTCGCCACTCTGCGCTTTGGCCGTCGCCACCGGTTTAGAGCCCGCTTTTGCCCAACGCTGCAGATCGAAATTCTGATCCTGCAGTGCGTGGGTGAGTTCGTGAGCGAGGATCGGACCCTGCTTCTCCATGGAGACGGTATTCAGGAGCCAGATCATCTTGGTCTCATCGTCGTAGAGGCCGGCGATCGATTGCCCATTCGCCTTCACCAGGAACTCGCGCAGGTTGAAGTCGCGCGGCAGCAGGCCGAACTTTTTCATGGTGAGTTCGGCGCGCGCGAAGCGCTGCGAAAAATCCGCTCGCGCCAGCCGGTCTTTCGTGAACTTTTCAATGTCCGCCTGGCCGACGATGTTCTTCTTGATCGCAGCGCGTTTGGCAAACCCTGTATCTTGGCTCGCAAACTCGAACACCTTATCGACGGATTTGAAGAGTTCCTTGGTGTCCACGTCGGTCATCTTGATCTCGGCGGGTTTGTCCTTGCGAAGCTTGCGTGCCATGTCCGCCAGACTCTGCGGTTCCGGCGCGGGTGTACTCGCTGGAGACCCCGACGTAGAAGCTGGCTGCTGACCAATGGCCCAGGATGGTATGAAAAAGAAAAAAGAGAGGAGTGCAAGCAGGCGAGATCCCGAGAACATTCCCTGACTCCGTACCGTGAGGTCTATCGAAAATTGTCCGGTAAGCGCCCCGAGAATCGAACTGCAAAGTGCAGTCCGCGATTACCGCAGTAACCGGAAAAGACGGCTGGCAGGTACTTCTCTGCGTCCATCGCGTTGCTTAGCCGTTTGCGGGGTAAGTTATTGTCCTACGCTCCGGCTTCTCTGCGGCCGTTCTCCGCGTCCTCTGCGGTTTAAGATTTGTCGTTCGCCGCACCGAATGTTGCCTTCACTTTTCATTCGGTCGCGTACTCCTCGCTGCTACACTGCTGGCTATGATTTCAGGATTCGCCACTCCTGAAGGCACCGCCCGCTATCGACAACGCTTTCCTCAACTCAGCGAAGCAGAATTCTTTCGTCACCCGGAACACGTTCCCGCCGCCCGCGAACTTTGGCTCTCTTCGCTCGGCCTGGGCACCTATCTCGGAGAGCCGGACGATGCCGCCGATGCCGCCTACACGGAAGCGATACTGCTTGCCCTCCGGTCCGGAATCAACGTACTCGACACGGCCATTAATTACCGCCACCAACGCTCCGAGAGGAACATCGGTGCAGCTCTAACGCAATTGATCGCGACCGGCGATGTGCAGCGTGACGAAGTGTTTGTCTGCACCAAGGCGGGATATCTTTCGTTCGACGCGAACTTGCCGCCCGACCCTCGCGCCTACTTCCTGCGCGAGTACGTCGAGAGCGGCATCCTCGACCCCAAGGAACTCGCCGGGGGCATGCACTGCATGGCTCCCAACTATCTTCACGACCAGCTTGGGCGCTCGCGGAACAATCTCGGTCTCGAGACCATCGACCTCTTCTATCTGCACAATCCCGAAACGCAACTGGCGGACGCATCTCCCGAGGTATTTCGTGAGCGCCTGAAGCGCGCCTTTTCCGCGCTCGAGAGTTCTGTAAAAGCCGGCAAGCTGCGCTATTACGGCATGGCGACGTGGAATGCCTTTCGCGTGGCGGAGGGATCGCGTGATTTCATCAGCCTCCCGGCGGCTGCCGCGATCGCGCGCGAGGTCGCAGGAGACGCTCATCACTTCCGCTTCATTCAGCTGCCCTTCAACCTGGCGATGCCCGAAGCCTATGTTCTCGCCAATCAGAACCTCGGCAAGAAAAACGTGTCCGTCCTCAATGCAGCGGCACAGTTGGGAATTGGCGTGATGGGAAGCGCGACTCTTTACCAGGGACGATTGACCGGGGGCTTGCCGCCCTTCATCGGGCAGACTTTGGGCATGAAGAACGACAGCGAAAA
>DATMOO010000177.1:0-8432 GCA_035568275.1 Candidatus Sulfotelmatobacter sp. | reverse complement strand
TGAGGAGAACCGAGAAGAAATGTTGAAGGCAGGATAGAGTTCCGAGGCGTAGGGTAGATTTATCCGGTTGGCGGTGAGCCCGGAGCCCGAGCGAGATCGCGCGCAGCAGCCCCGCAAGGGAAGCAGCGAGAGCAGGTCAGCAAGGGTCAAACGCGAGCTACTGGCCGAGACGAATGGATCCTACACCACCTCGGAACTCTCTTACTTTTTGTACTATTTCTTCTGCCCCGTAAACTCACTCACCACCTTACCGCTCTCGTCGAGAAACTGCAGTACTCCCTTGCCATCTGACTGTACCTCGAGCACGATCCGGACTTGGCCATTGCCGTCTCGAAGATTCAAGCCCACCGACCCATCCGGAGCCCGCCCGAGGACCAGTCGCTTCACATCATGGCGATGGGCGGCAAAGAATGCTTCCCAAGCAGCGTCCTGCTTGTCCGCCGACAGTTTTCCAATCTGGTCTTCGGCCTTTCTCTTCTCCTCGACCGGGTAGTCCCCCTGGTCCGCAATTGTGATGCGCGAAAACTTGTCTTTTCCTTCCTGGCCCGCGTCCAGAGCAAAGATCTGATTCTCCTCGTACTGGTCCAGGCTCAGGTGCCCATGATTTTCGATTGTTCCGTCAGGGAGCTGGCTTGCCCCCCAGATCAGGCCGCCCTGTTCGGTGCCCTCTTCACTCATGAAGAGCATTCCCGCAGCGTCCCGGCGATCCGGTCGCGGTGATTCCTTTTTGTGAATCCAACCGCCAGGGAAGTCCGCGCGGTTCGAGATGGTGAGTCGCACCGTACCATCGGGTTCCACGATGTTGATGCGACGTGCCGTGATGATGCCGAACTTCGGATCTCGCATCGCGGCGAAGCCACACAACACCGTCACCGCGAACACGAGCGTAACCACTCCAGAGTAGATCGCGAGGAAGCGAGGGCTGGACAGAGCTTTCATCAGAACCTCCCGAACCGAGATTAAGGACACCCGAGGCCCAAATTACTTTCCCGCATTTCCCGGCCCGCCGACCGGATAAATCCGGGGAATCCTCTGCTCTAAACCCGGCAACGCGGGAAAGGTCGCGTGGGGCTCTGTCTGGTACCAATAGGCAACCGAATAATAGTTGTCCGAGCGGTGATTTGCGTGACCGTGCTCGATGGTCGCACGCAAAGATTTGGTAAACGTAATTGGCGAGTCGAAGTGAAAGCGGTAGACGGACGAGCGGCCTCCCGCCACTTCCTGCCCGACCACGGGTGCTCCGTATAGTCCATAGGAGAAGGGGTGACCGCCGAAGTCCCAGGCGCCGAGGAAATAGTCTTCCGAACCGGTTCCGTTGATCGAGGGCAGTTTTTCGCCGTCGACAAAGAACATGTCGTCGCCTTCGCCCCACCACTTGTCCTGATTCTGCAGCACCGACATGGTCACGCCGACGAAGTGGCCCCGGCCGGCCGCCTCCATCCACACGTAGTTGCCTTCTCCGTCCAGATTCTTCTTGCTGTCCATGTCGCCATTCGACTTCCACTGATTGGTGGTCCCCTGTGCCGGTGCGGCCTGACGGTATTGCGCGTGGAGATACAGTTGATCTGCGGCGAGGGGCTTGTTGTAAGCGCGATAGTCGATGTTGAAGTAGAACGCGTCGGTCTTGATCGCGCCTTCATTGGTCACCGTAATTCGGGCATGCTTCTGAAACGGCATGGGGAAGAAGCAATTCAGGGCCTTGTCGGATCCAACTTGCAGGGGGATCGACTGGTACAGGTGATAGTCGCCAAGTCCCAGTCCGAAGAAGTCACCAATCGGAGCTTCAGCGCTGGGCGAGGATTCGCCGTCCCAGTACATGCGGAGTACCAGCGCCTTGAGATGATTGGGATCGTCGCTGGCGATAGTGACCCACACGTGAGTGATGAGGCCGGGGCCAGCTTCGTCAAGCAGAGTCAGCGTTTCTCCGGGAGCGACGGGGCGGGCATCGGCGTTCCCTCCGCTGCGGTCGTAGCTGGAAGAACGGTGCTGGACGTAGTCTTTGGGCTGAGGAAGAGAAGAAAGCCACGCGGAGGAATCCTGAGCGACCAGCGGAAGTGTCAAAAGGCAAACCAGGATCAGAATGATAGGCTTATTCATATCGCCAGGTTCTCCTCGAAAGTTGCAGAGACGTAGACTGCTACGTCTCGATGATGCTATTGGTGAACCAAACCTTTGTGGCGCTGCAGGCAGAGACGTTGCAACCAACGTCCTACGGCTACAGCGGGATGTTCCCGTGCTTCTTCGGTGGGTTCTTGTCACGTTTCGTTTCCAGCATCGCCAGAGCCTGGATCAGCTTCTTTCGTGTATCACGCGGCTGGATTACCGCGTCGACGAATCCGCGGTCTGCGACCACATAGGGGTTAGCGAAGCGGTCGCGGAATTCTTCGATCTTCTCTTGTCGGACTTGTTCGCGATTAACCGCTGCGTCGAGTTCGCGCTTGTAGACGATGTCGACCGCGCCTTCGGGGCCCATCACGGCGATCTCGGCGGTGGGCCATGCATAGTTGACGTCGGTGCGGATGTGCTTGGATGACATGACGCAGTATGCGCCGCCATAGGCCTTGCGCGTGATGACTGTAACCTTTGGAACCGTTGCCTCGGCGAAGGCGTAGAGCAGCTTCGCTCCATGCTTGATGATGCCGCCATACTCCTGCGCCGTTCCCGGCAGAAATCCCGGCACATCTTCAAACGTCACCAGCGGAATGTTGAAGCAGTCGCAGAAACGAACGAATCGAGCTCCCTTCACTGACGCGTTGATATCCAGGGTCCCGGCCAGGATCGACGGCTGGTTCGCCACGATGCCGACGGAACGCCCGTCCAACCTCGCGAATCCCACGACGATATTTCTTGCATAGAGCTCCTGCACCTCGAAGAAATATCCGTCGTCGACGACGGCATGAATCACGTCCTTGATGTCATACGGTTTGTTCGACTCCGATGGAACGACTTTGTCGAGAGCCGCATCCGCGCGGTCCGCGGGATCGGTGCAGGCCCTTCGCGGCGGTTCGTCGAGATTGTTCGAGGGGATAAAGCTGAACAACTCCCGCACCATCGACAGGCATTCGGTGTCGTCGTGGGCCAGGAAATGCGCTATGCCGGAGGTCTCGTTATGGGTCATGGCACCGCCGAGTTGTTCTTTGGTGACCTCTTCGAGTGTGACGGTCTTGATGACGTCCGGGCCGGTGATAAACATGTACGAGGTTTTGTCGACCATCAGCACGAAATCGGTAATGGCGGGTGAGTAGACGGCACCGCCGGCACATGGGCCCATGATCGCCGAGATCTGTGGGACGACTCCACTGTAGAGCGTGTTGCGCAGAAAGATGTCGGCGTAGCCTGCAAGGGACATCACGCCTTCCTGAATGCGGGCGCCGCCGGAATCATTCAGCCCGATGACGGGCGCGCCCATCTTGGCCGCCAGATCCATGATCTTGACGATCTTCCCAGCGTTGGCCTCAGAGAGAGAGCCGCCGAAAACCGTGAAGTCCTGGGCAAAGACGTAGACGAGGCGGCCTTCGATGCGGCCGTAACCAGTGACGAATCCGTCGCCGTATATCTTCTGTTCGGCCATGCCAAAATCATTGCAGCGGTGAGTTACGAGCTTGTCGGTCTCCTCGAACGTGCCTTCATCGAGGAGGAACTCGATGCGCTCCCGCGCCGACATCTTTCCCTCTTTATGCTGGCGCTCGCGGCGCTTGGCTCCGCCGCCGTCTTCGGCTAATTGGTTCCGCCGCTTTAACTCCTCGACTTTCTTTTCCAGATTCATGGGCAACGATTATAGCTTTGTCAGAAGCGGGCGGGGTGTGAGATCGGTCACTCCTGGCGGAGTGCTTCAGGAATAGACGAAGTAAGATAGTTGGGGGAGGCGGATTCACGATGCTTCGCATACGTCCCACTAACATCCACGACGCGGCGCTGCTGCGTACCATGATTCGCGAACTGGCGGAGTACGAGCGCGAGCTCGAATGGGTGACCATTCGCGAGGAGGATCTTGCCCGCGATGGCTTTGGCGAGAATCCGCGTTTTAGCTCGTTGATTGCTGAATGGAACGGACAGCCCGCAGGCTATGCTGTGATCTTCAACTATTTTTCGACCTGGGTCGGCCGCGGGCTGTTCCTCGAAGATCTGTTTGTGCGGGAACAATTTCGCAAGCAGGGTATCGGGACGGCACTCCTGGCAGAAGTCGCGCGCATCGCGGTCGAGGAGCAGTGTTACGGGATACACTGGGAGGTGCTCGACTGGAACACGAAGGCGATCGAGCTATACAAGGCTCTGGGAGCCGAGTTTCGCGATCAATGGAAGCCCGTGCTCCTGACAGGCGAATCCCTGCATCGGCTGGCGCAGCAAGCTGGAACATCGAAATAAGTTGCGTATGTCAAGGATCAAGATCATCGGGGCGGGGCTTGCTGGATCGGAAGCCGCCTGGCAGTGTGCGCGGCGCGGAGTGGACGTGGAGCTGTTTGAGATGCGGCCGGTGCGTTCAACGCCGGCGCATCAGACTGGCGAGTTCGCGGAACTGGTCTGCTCCAACTCGCTCAAGTCCGACAGCGAGAACACGGCTCCGTGGTTGCTGAAGGAAGAGATGAGGCGCGCCGGCTCGCTGCTTCTTCATATCGCACGCGAATGCGCCGTTCCTGCGGGTCACGCGCTGGCGGTGGATCGTATTATGTTCGCTGCTCGCGTAACCGAAGTGATTTCGCACGAGCCTCGCATTACCGTGCGTCGCGAAGAAGTAACTCGCGTGGATGAGAGTGACGATGTCACCATCATCGCTACCGGGCCGCTGACATCCGATGCGCTGGCAGGCGAAATTGCGCGGCTCGGCGCGACGAAGTCGGGCGACGCAGATCATTCAGAGAATCCGCATCTCTACTTTTACGATTCGATCAGCCCGATTGTTGAGGCGGAATCAATCGACATGTCGCGTGTGTATATGGCAGCGCGCTACGACAAGGGATCGGCGGATTACATCAACTGTCCGATGACGCCGGAGGAATACGTCCGGTTTTATGATGCTCTCGTGGCCGCTCAATCAGTGGAAGAGAAGGATTGGGAGAAGCTTAACTATTTTGAGAGCTGCCTACCCATCGAAGAGATTGCGCGGCGCGGACCCGATACTCTGCGGTTTGGCCCGATGAAGCCGGTGGGGCTGAAGGATCCGCGGACCGGCAAAATGCCGTATGCGGTCGTCCAGTTGCGGCAGGAAAATTTGCGGGCGGATTCCTACAACCTCGTGGGATTCCAAAATCATTTGAAGTTTGGAGAACAGGCGCGGGTGTTGCGTCTGATTCCCGGACTCGAAAACGGACGTTTTCTGCGATACGGACAGATTCACCGCAATACCTATATCAACGCACCCAGCCTTCTCCTCGAGACGCTGCAGATGAGAGAGCATCCGCCAGTGCTTTTTGCGGGACAGATTTGCGGGGTGGAAGGCTACGTAGAGTCGATCGCAACCGGATTGATGGCGGGCATGCATGCTTCAGCGCTGATGTCACGGTGTGAGATCGCTCCGACCCCACGCGCGTCTGCTTTTGGATCGCTGGTCTATTACGTGACCCACGCCAGTGCGAAGAATTTCCAGCCGGCGAATATAACGTTTGATTTGCTTCCGCCCTTGGACAAGAAGATTCGAGACCGCAAAGAGCGTCATCGTGCGCAGTGCGAATTGGCGCTAAGAGAGTTTGAAGACTGGCTGGCCCAGACGGCTACAGCGACCGCCGCACGTTGAGTCTACCTACGTGAATCTGTGTAATTCCGCCCTTTGCGGCTGCAATTACCTGCAACAAAAGCCCCGCCGAATGCGTATCTCAGGTTAGGAGCCCAGGCGATTACGTTCCTCGCCGCGGCTCGTCCAATCCACTGGCATGACCTTACGCGATCTCTTTCTCGATGTGCTGCGCACCTTGTGGTCCCACAAGCTGCGGGCCTTTCTGACTATGTTCGGCATCGCGTGGGGTATTGTCTCGATTGTGCTCATGGTGGCGGCCGGAGAAGGCCTGCGCAAAGGGCAAGCAGAGCAGGCCAGGAATCTCGGCAAGGACATCATGATCGTTTTCCATGGGCGCACCAGCCTGCAGGCTGGCGGCATGCACGCGGGCCGGATTGTGCACTGGGAAGACGACGATGTCGCGGTGGTGCAGGCCGAGTCGCCCGATTGTGAGTATGCGATCCCGGAATTGGAACAGAATACCGTCCGCACCCACTCCAACTACAACAACGGGGCGTTTACGGTGACGGGATCGTATCCGCCCTTCGGTTACATACGAACGCTCGACGTCGGCTCGGGGCGCTTTTACGACTGGGACGACATGCACGAAGCCCGGCGTGTTGCGTTCCTCGGTTCTGACGCTGCCAAGCAATTGTTTCCGGGGCGCAGTCCGGTTGGCGACACCATCTACTTGAACGACTTTCCCTACTCCGTGATTGGTGTCATGGCGAAGAAGAAACAGGATTCCAGTTATGACGGCTGGGACGTCAACAAGGTCTTCCTTCCTTTTTCCGCGATGCGGCGTGATTTTCCCGATAAGCCGCCGGGAACCAATACCACCTTCGATCAGCTGCTCGTTACTCCGAGATCCGTAGGGCAGCATGAGGATTGCAAACACGAAGTGCGAGCCGCGCTGGCTCGAATGCATCACTACGATCCCAACGACAAGGAAGCTTGCCCCATCTGGGATACTGTAAAAGAAGCCCAGGCGTTCAAGACTATGACCGATGGGATGAAATTCTTTCTCGGCGCGGTGGGAATTGTGACTTTGCTTTTGGGTGGCATCGGGGTGATGAATGTGATGCTGGTCGCCGTGCGGGAGCGGACGCGGGAGATTGGAGTCCGTAAGGCGATTGGCGCTCCGGCCGGAACGATTCTGCGGCAGTTCTTCATGGAGGCTTTGATTATCGCGTTGCTGAGCGGCGGGATCGGGCTGGGCGTGGCGTTCGGATTTTGTGCTCTGGTCAATCTGCTGCCGATGCCCGACTTTTTCGCGGGGCTCATTCCAAGTTGGAGTGCTGGACTTACTGCGGCTGGTCTGCTCGGTGCGATTGCCGTGGGTGCGGCGTTGTATCCGGCTCGGCGAGCTGCGTCCATTGATCCGATCGAAGCCTTACGGTATGAGGCCGGCGGATGAAAATCATTCACCACGAAGGACACGAAAGCACACGAAGGAATTCCAAGATTTTCACTTCGTGAACCTTCGTGTCCTTCGTGGTTTCAGGTCTTGCGAATGCTGATTGAGATTATTGCCGAGGCTTGGGTCGCGCTCAAGCGCAACATCACGCGCAGTCTGCTCACGATGTTGGGTATTGTGTGGGGCATTGCCACCGTCACGCTTTTGATCGCGTATGGGAGCAGCTTTCGCAGCATCCTGGTGCATGGCTTTGATGCCTTCGGCAAGAGTGTTGTGATCTGCTGGCCGCAGCAGACCAGCGAGCAACCAGGCGGACAACGCGCGGGAAAGAAAGTCGTGCTGGAGCAATCCGATCTCGATATGGTCAAAGCCACGGCTCCGCTGGTGAAACACGTGTGCCTCGAAACGGTGCGGCGGCCCGGGATTGCCTACGGAGATCGCATGGTGGGGACGGCGCCGGTGCGCGGAGTCTGTCCAGAATATGGCGAAATGCGGAACGAAGTTCCGTCGGAAGGGCGCTGGATCAATGCCGAGGACGAAATGGAGCGGCGGCGCGTGATCTTTCTCGGTGGACGGTTGAAGGAGCAGCTGTTCAGCGGCCGTCCTGCAGTTGGCGAAACCGTGCAGGTTTCCGGCGTACGCTTCACCGTGATCGGCGTGATGGCGCGGAAGATCCAACTCAGCAACTACTTCTCGAGCGATGACGATTCCTCGTGGATTCCTTATTCGGCGGCGGGAGATCTCTGGAATACACGCTACGCGGCAGTCATGGTCTTTGAGCCGATTGCGCCGCAGTTCGAGAAAAAGGCGATGGCGCAGGTACTGGCTGCAGTGGCGACGCGGCAGAACTTCTCGCCGACCGATCCAAAGGCCTTTCAAATGTTCGGGCGGGATGAGTTTCGTCCCGTAATTGATGCGTTGACCATTGGCCTCCAAGTGCTTCTTACCTTCATCGGCACCTTGACTCTTGGGATCGGCGGGGTCGGCGTGATGAATATCATGCTGGTCTCGGTGGATGAACGCATTCGCGAAATTGGTCTCCGGCGCGCCCTGGGCGCCCGCAAGCGCCACATCCGGCTGCAATTCCTGGCTGAGACGCTGCTGATCATGCTCTTAGGGGGAACAATTGGCGTGCTCCTCTCGTATCTGATAGCGTGGGCGGTCGGTACGCTGCCCATGATGGGTCCGCTCTTTGAAGACGAATCCGGTCAGGGGGATATCCACTTGAGGATATCCGTCATGACCGTTTTGCTGTCGACTGCGGCGCTGCTTTTCGTGGGCGTAGTCAGCGGCCTGGTGCCGGCG
>DATMOO010000176.1:0-12683 GCA_035568275.1 Candidatus Sulfotelmatobacter sp. | reverse complement strand
CGCTTGCGGGGACCGGTTGTACACTACGCAACTGTGACCTTTGCGGATCAGTCGCCGGACCATGTTAGCCCCCATCCTGCCAAGACCGATCATGCCGATTTGCATAGTTTGCCTCCTCAGGCACAAGGCCTGCTGTGGTTTTATCTGAAGATGACACTGCCCCGATCGTCCTCTAAGGGATTGGGAAAGCTATCCGCGTCGTCGGACGGTTTTCTCTCCTCTGAGTGAAGACACCGAAAATCCTTTTCGATCAATAGGCTGGGACCGCCACCAACAACGGAATCGAGGCCAAGCGAGATCTGTTCAGACCCCGTCCATTTTCGGGCCATCTCCAACGGCAGGAGGATGCTGATGCGGTCCTGGCGATACTGAGCCTCCATCACTGTGAATTGTGAGGAGCTCTCCAGCGTGTAGGTCAGTTGCGAACCTGGGCCAAATTGTAACGACTCCGCGCAAATACCCGTTTCCTGCAATTGGTTAATATCGGAACGGTTCAGTCGCAGACGCAGTGAGCCGTTGTGAATCCGGAGTTTCATGCAATCCTCCAACTGCCTGAATAGATGTTGAAACGCTGGTCGCGGAGGAAACCCACAAGCGTCATGCCAAAGCGCTGCGCTAATTCCACAGCAAGACTCGAAGGCGCCCCGACGGCGGCAAGAACGGGAATCGCCGCCATAATGGACTTCTGCACAAGTTCGAATCCGGCACGACCGCTGACCACAATCAGTGAATCGCCAAGAGGCACCCCGCCGTCGCGCAGAGCAGAGCCGATCAGCTTATCGACTGCGTTGTGCCTGCCAACATCTTCGCGAAGCCCGAGCATAGTTCCTTCCGGCGAGAAAAGCGCTGCCGCATGAATGCCGCCCGTGCGGTCGAAAGTGTCTTGGGCACGCCTCAGCAGATCGGGCAGACGATAAATGACGTCTGCGCGGAATTGCGGACCAGTCTGCCGCATTGAAAACGCGGGGCGGACATCAATTGCTCCTACGGCAAGTTTGCCACAGACACCGCAGCTCGAGCTTGTGTAGAAGTTTCGCCGAATGCGGCCTGGGTCAATGGCAACCTCCGGCCGCAACCTGATCGTAACCCTGTCGCCTGAGGTTCCGGATATATCGTCTCCGGACTCGGCGCGCATCGACAGTATCTGGCGCACGTCTGTGATAATCCCCTCGGTGAATAGAAACCCAACGGCGAGATCGAGATCAGACCCGGGGGAGCGCATGGTAATCGAGATTGGGGAGCCGTTCAAACAAAACTGCAAAGGCTCCTCGACCACAAGCAAATCAGATCGTTGCGAGGAAAAACCTTTCTCTACGGTGTGCACTCGGGCAGTGATGGTATCAGTTGACATTAGCTTACCGCTCTGTCAGCGCATGTTTCTTGGAGAGGCGCCTTCATGCCGGTCGTCACGGTTGGAGAAGTTTCGATGATCGCGCACGAAACACCGAGCCGTATACTGACAGTTTGCAACAAAGGTCTAGTTTGAACCTGAGTTGCTCGCAAGCTTACCGCAGCATTCCGGTCGCTCTGGCAAACTCGATCGGTCCCATCCACCGCCCAGGGCTTGAATGAGCAACACTGTGTTCGCCATACGACGTCCCAAAATATTGACGGCTGTCACTTCATCGCCGAGGGCGGCACTTTGCGCGGTGATTACCTCGAGGTAACTGGTGACTCCTCCCTTGTAACGAGTAACCGATAGGTCTAACGATCGCTGTGCTGCCGCTACCGCTTCATCCTGAACCTTCGCCTCGTTTTCCAGAATTCTGACAGCAGCCAGATTGTCTTCTACCTGCTGGAATCCCGTGAGGACATTCTCCCGATAAGCGGCGACTTGAAAGTCATAAGCAGCACGCGCCTGATCGTTCAGGGCGCGTCGCCTTCCGACGTCGAAGACGGTACCCACGGCAGACAGCCCAATAGACCACAATCCGCTTGGCCCATTGAGAAGGGTCGTGATGGCAGAGCTTTCGAACCCTCCAGAGGCGCTTAAGTTAACCAATGGGTAATAGGCCGACTTCGCAACTCCGATCTGGGCATTGGCAGCCGCCACTCGTCTTTCCGCTGCCGCGATATCTGGCCGTCTTTCCAGCAACTCTGACGGTATAGAAATAGGAACATGTGGCGGCGGCGCGGTGAGTGGCAGCGGAGGGAGACTGAACTCGGCGGGCGGTTTCCCGATGAGGATCGCTACAGCATGCTCGTATTGAGCACGCGCCACGCCCACGTCAATTGCGATAGCTCGAGTCGTTTGGAGCTGAGTCTTCGCTTGCTCGACTTCCACCTCCGAAGCGATTCCTCCCTGGAAGCGATTTTCGTTGAGTTCCAGGGCCTGCTCGTATTGCTTCACCGTAGAGTTCAGGAGTTGTTCTTCGGCGTCCAGGCTGCGGGCCTGAAAATAATCAACTGCCAGATCCGCCTGCATACTCAAGTTGACTGTGGCCAGGTCTGCCGCACTGGCTTGCGCTTGCTCCCGGTAAGACTCTACATTTTTTCGCACTCGCCCCCATACGTCCGCTTGATACGCCACGCTGAACGGCAGCACAAAGTCGTTGTAGGTGATGCCATCGAAAACCGAGGTGGGGGGCGGCCGGCGGCCCGAGGTCCGCTCTCGAGTTGCCGATGGCGCTGCCGTCACGGTGGGATAGTAGTCAGCCCGGGAGTAGCGCAGGGCCGCCCGCGCTTGCCGATACTGAGCCTCTGCCGCCCTCAGATTCTGATTCGATACATTGACCTGTGCCTCCAGCGCATCAAGCTGAGGATCCTGGAATATTGTCCACCACGAACCCCCAAGGTTCTGGTCATTGGGTTGAGCGGGTTTCCAGTCTCCTACCTCTTTGTAGGCGGGAGGAGCTTGAAAAACGGGAGGATGGTATTTGGGTCCGACGGTGCATCCAGCCAACTGGAGTACCGCGATGGTTACCAAAAACGCTCGAGCCGTTTTCCAAGAGCTTGTGAAAATCAGTTCTGGAGCCTGCCTCACTTGGTATCTCCCGGTAACGTTGCTTTGACGATTTGGACTTCTTGCCCGGAAACGATCGAATCGGGTGGGTTGACAATAACCTGATCGTCCGACTTGAGGCCCGAGACGACCTCTATCTGGTCGCCGAAATCATGTCCGGGGGTAACGGCGGTGAGCACGACCTTACCCTCTTTCACTACTCCAACGCGTAATCCTTCGGTGCGGAATAGCAGAGTGTTAACCGGAATCAAGAAGGTAGAGATCTGAGTCGGAACCGCCAAGTGGACCTCCGCGTAGGAACCCGTGAGCAGCGTACCAGTAGGATTGTCCACATCGACTTCGATCAGCAGAGTGCGGGTCGTCATATTGATGGAGTCCGCGGTGCGCACTACTTTCCCTTGAAATTTGCGGTCCGGAAATTCGGCCAGGCTCAGATCCGCTGTCATTCCTGTGGCGATCCCTTGCGAGTACTCCTCCGGTACGTTCACATACACGCGCAGCCTTCCTGGTTGAGCGATGTGGAAGAGATCGGTTTTCACGTTGCTGCTGCTGCCGGAATTAATGAGGTCTCCGATGTCCGTGTTACGTGCCGTGATTACCCCATCGAATGGCGCGTAGACCTTCTCGAAGGACACGAGTGCCGAATACTGCTCCACGGCTGCCTTGTCTGCTTCGACGATCGCCTTATTCGCGTTGTAGGTACCCTCCGCGTTGTCGACGTCCTGTTGGGACACAGCGTTACTCTTCAACAGGCCTTGGTAGCGGGTCTTGGTGACGGAGGCCAGTTCCAGATTCGCCTGCGCGGTTAACAGGTTGCTGCGGGCTTGCTGGAGCTGCTGGTCGACTTCCGGTGTTTCGATCACAGCAAGCAGCTGCCCATTCTTAACGCGTGCGCCAATGTCGAAATACCACTTCCTTAGATACCCATTCGTACGAGCATAGATGGGTGAACTGATATATGGCTGCACGTTTCCCGGAAGAATGACTTCGTCGGCTGGTTTAGTTCGTTTGGGCGACACGACTGATACGGCGGTCAGGGCAGCCTGAGCGGTCTCCGTGTTCAGCACGGCACGTGCCCTAACTCGGGACCATATACCCGATACCAAGAGTGCAGAGAGGACGATCAAGGCAATGAGCAATGCCAGCCAATGTTTGCGAGGACGCTTCCCTGTTTGCTCCGCAATATTCAAAGGGAGCACCTGCTCGTCCGTTTGTCGTCCATCTTCAGTCTGAGGCAACATGAAATAACTTCCCATCGTTAGGCACCTGACGTCGTTGTCTTGGATTGGTCCGAATGCCGGCGTGAACTCTGCAGAACGCTGAAGAATGCCGGAACAAAGAACAGCGTTGAAATCGTCGCGAAAAGCAATCCGCCGATGACTGCCCGACCTAGGGGAGCATTCTGTTCACCACCGTCGCCGAGTCCGAGAGCCATCGGCACCATGCCGATGATCATCGCCAGAGCTGTCATCAGTACCGGGCGGAAACGCGTAAAGCCCGCTTCCAGCGCGGCGCTTACCGAATCCATTCCTTCGCTCATTTTTTCCATCGCGAAGCTCACCACCAGGATGCTGTTTGAGGTTGCAACTCCCATGCACATAATCGCTCCCATGAGTGCCGGCACGCTCAGATTGGTGTGGGTTATGAACAGAAACCAGGCAATGCCGGCCAGCGCTGCGGGCAGTGCGGAAATCATGATGAAGGGATCCAGCCAGGACTGAAAGTTGACCACGATTAGTAAATAGACAAGCACGATTGAACCCACGAGTCCGCTTAGCAGACCGATGTAGGAGGCCCTCATCGTCTGAACCTGGCCACGCACCACGACGCGCGAACCACGCGGCAGTTGCTGGCGCGTTGCGGCAATGATCTTGTTGATGTCCCCTGCAACGCCCCCGAGGTCGCGACCGGCGACTGAGCCAAAGATGTCAATCACGGGCGCCACATTGTAGTCAGAAACTACAGCCATCCCTGTTCCTCGTTGTGTTGAGACGAGACTGGCCATGAGCGACGGAGGAGCGTTTGGGTCTGTGCCTGTGATCGGAATGTTCTGTAGATCCTGCAACGTGTCTGTGCGATATTGCGGTGTTTGCGTCGCGATCTGATAGCTGACGTGATTCGTTGGATCCAGCCAGAAGGACGGTGAAGTCTGGAAGCTCCCACTAAGCGACACTAGAAGGTTCTGGGCGACATCGTGGGCAGTGAAACCAAGTTGCTCGGCCTTGGTGCGTTCCACCCTCATGCGCAGATACGGTTGATCGAAGGGTTGCTGAATCCGCAGGTCAGTCGCTCCGGAAACATATCGTATCTTCGCGAGCAGCGCGTCCGCATACAGGCGGTTTCCCTGCAAGTCATGTCCCACAACTTGGACATCAATCGGGGCGGGCAATCCAAAGTTAAGAATCTGCGCCACCATGTCGGCGGGCAGGAAAGCGAAGGTAGCGCCCGGAAACCTTTTGGGGAGGGTTAACCGAAGTCGATGAATGTAGTCATCCGTCGGATGATGTTTGACCGACAGCGTCACAAGAATGTCCGCATCCGATGTGCCCACTGGCGCCGAATTGCTATAGGAGAGGTTGATGCCGCTGTAGGGCAAGCCTATGTTGTCAATCACGCTCTGGATCTCGCCCGCCGGAATCTGTTCCCGGATTGTCTGCTCAACCTGATCGCAGAGGTTTGCCGTCTCTTCAATACGCATTCCCGTAGGCGCATGCATGTGCAGTTTGAACGTGCCGCTGTCCACGCCGGGAAAGAAATCCTGACCGAGCCAAGGAATCAGCACCACAAGAGAGCCGATACAAAACACGAAGAACGCAGCCAGAAAGATAGCCCGGTGATGAAGGCACATATCCAGCAGGCCGCGAAAGCTGTGACGAAACTTCTCAAACGCCTCTTCAAATTTCTTTTGGAGGCGCACCAGAGGGTTACGACTCGGTGCGTCCCCGACGTGCCCTTTCTCGCCTCGCAGCAGATACTTCGCCATAGTCGGGACGATAGTCCGCGACAGGAAATACGAGGCCAGCATCGCAAAGACTACCGCTTCGGCAAGCGGCACAAACAGGTATCGCGCCACGCCGGATAGCAAGAACATGGGCGCGAACACAATGCAGATCGAGAGCGTAGAGACGAAAGCGGGTGTCGCAATTTGCGATGCGCTATCCAGAACAATTTCATCCAGGTTTTTTCCCGGTTCTGCCTCGCGGTTACGATTGATGTTCTCGACTTCGACGGTGGCGTCGTCGACCAGGATGCCGACCGCGAGAGCTAACCCGCCGAGCGTCATGATGTTGATCGTTTGTCCGATCGCGCTAAGCACAATGATCGAGGTAAGGATCGCCAGAGGAATCGACGTTGCGATGATCACAGTACTGCGCCAGCTGCCCAGGAATGTGAGAATCATGAAAGCGGTCAGGCATGCAGCGATCAGCGTTTCCCGCACCACCCCGCTGATGGCACCACGAACGAAAATCGACTGATCAGCCAGCGGAGATATCTGTAGCTGGGGTGGCAGCGTCGCCTCAATCTGTGGCAGAAGGGCCTTAATGCCAGAAATCACATTCAGGGTTGAGGCGTTTCCCGCCTTTTGGATCGTCAGTAATACGGAGCGCTGTCCGTTCACGCGGACGATATTCGTTTGGGGCGGAAATCCATCGCGTACCCAAGCGACATCCTTGATGTAGATCGTAGTTCCGCCGATGGTTTTGATTGGAATGCGATTCAAGTCCGCAATCGTCTGCGGCGCCGCATTGAGAATCGACACGTCATATTCTTTGGAACCGATCTTGGAGGTTCCTGTGGGCAGGATCAGGTTCTGCACGCTGATGGCATTCACCACGTCCAGCGGTGATAGTCCTTTTGACTGCAGGGCTGTCGTATTCAGATCAACCTGCACCTGACGCTGTTTGCCTCCGTAAGGATAGGGCACGGACGTCCCCGGTACTGTGATGATCTGCGTCCGAATGAAATTCAACCCATAGTCGTTGAGTTGTGCTTCTGACAGACCCTGTCCCGAGAGAGCCAACTGAAGGACAGGCACGCTTGACGCACTGTAGGCAATGATCAGGGGTGGCGTCGTTCCGGCAGGTAGCTGCCTCAGCTGGGTCTGGGAGACTGCTGTAATCTGAGCAATACCTTGTTGGAGGCTCGCGCTGGGCTGGAGGAACACCTTTACAACCGCGATTCCATATAACGATTGCGACTCGATATGTTCGATGTTATCGACTGTGGTAGTAAGGTTCCGTTCGGTGATGGTGACAATGCGATCGGCCATGTCTTGAGGGACGAGACCGTTGTAGTTCCAGATGATGCTGACGACTGGAATATCGATCGTCGGAAAAATGTCAGTGGGAGTCCGAACAATCGCGAGTCCACCCATGATCAGGATCAAGATCGACATCACCACAAATGTGTAAGGTCGCCGTAATGCCAGTCGAACAATCCACATGGAGTCTATTTCCCCGTATGTCTACGAATCGGCAGTCATCGACGCCGCTCGCGATCTTTTATCGTTTTGTCTTGAGTCGATTTTTCGGACGTTTACTTAGGCTTCGATTCTTGTACTCAGAATCGGCTGAGAACTGCGGGCCTTGACTGAACGACGATCAAGCCGGAGTGCACGGCGCAGCCTTCGGATTAATTTCGCCCGCGCCCGGGACATCTGGGCCTTCACAGTTCCCTCGGCCACGCCCAGCGTTTGCGCTGCTTCTTTGAGGCTGAGCCCATTCAGGCCGCACAACCGATAGGTCCTCTGCAACGAAGGCGAAAGTTGGGCTACAGCCTCCACGATATGCCCGCGCAGTTCCGCACTCCGACAATCGTCTTCAGGACTCGGGCTTGAATCTGGCAGGAGCTCTGACAAGGAATGCTCCTGCTCCTCTCCAAAAGGCTCGTCGAGCGACACATGGGCGCGGCGTGGCCTTTTCCGCAAATGCATCCGGGCGCAATTCGTGACGATCGAGGTTAGCCATGTCGACATTTGCGCTTGACCCCTGAACTGATCCAAGTGGACATAGGCTGCCAACATTGCATCCTGAACCGCATCCTCCGCGTCGGCTGCGTTGCCCAGATCTCGGTAGGCACTTCTGTGGAACCGCGGCAGGTAGCGAGACAGAGCGTCCTGCATTTCCCGGATCTTCTGGTTGCGCGTGCTGCCATCCACGTACCTGTCGCTCTCGAGGTGCGTCTCTATCGCTTGCATGTTTCCTCCGGGTACGACAGCAGAAAAGCACGACGCTTACCAATCCTGTGCTTTTGAATTAACGGCCTGTTTTCAGTGGGATGAATCACCTGAAGTTCCCGACGGGCGGTAAAGAACTCGAAAATTCAGTGGCAGCCGTCCGACAGTCGACACCTCGTCGGTATATGGACACCTTCCGAACTTCGACCGGGCTTCCAAATCCTGCTAGATCGGCGACGCTTCAATCTCCACTTGTGGGAACCGAATAGGTTTTCAGAGCATGCCCAGCGAAACCGCGCGGAACGACACTTTGGAGAGTTACTTGCTTTGACGGTTTGCGATTCAGCTAGTTGGCGAACAGCCGATGGTGGGTTCCGAAGCGGGTGTCGGTCACAGTTCAGCTAAAGCAATTTGACATTTGTGAGGTGCGTATGCAGTTAATGAGATTCAACACGGTTAGACCGAATGCAGATGTGATCTCCGGGATCTTGAATTGTGTGTGCCCGGAGTGCGGCGGAAGGATGGGAGAGCGCGGCAAGGAGTTCAAATGCCAGGGTGAGTGCCTTACGGATTGGCGCCAAACCTGGGAGCGGGCCTTGGCGGCTCGCAGCACACGATCGAAGACCCCAACCCGAGGGACTTAGGGTGGGCCAAGTCCGGATGAGACGCGTACTCTGCGGCCATTGTGGTTTTTGCTCTTCGGACGTCTGGACGATAACTTGCAGCGGAAACTTGCGAGGAGAAACACATCGTGGTGAAAGTCAATCTTGACGGCGTTGTTAAGGAAGCACAGCCTGACGAACTTCTCATCGATCTGATCAACCGTGCAGGAGCATCGGTTCCCCACGTCTGCTATCACCCACAACTCGGCCCCGTTCAGACGTGTGACACATGCATGGTCGAAGAAAGTGGCCGACTGATTCGGGCGTGCGCAACCAAAGTCGCCGACGGAATGATAATCTCCACAAAAACAGCAAAGGCCTCGGCCGCGCAGGTAGAAGCCTTTGATCGCATCCTCAGCAATCACCTTCTCTATTGCACAGTCTGCGACAACAACAATGGAAATTGCACTGTTCATAACACGACAAAGCTGCTGGCGATTGAGCATCAGCAAATCCCATTCCGATCGAAACCTTACGAGGTCGATAACACAAATCCGTTCTATCGCTACGATCCCGACCAATGCATTCTCTGCGGCCGGTGCGTAGAAGCCTGCCAAAACGTCGAGGTCAACGAAACGCTCTCGATCAACTGGGAAGACCCCAATCCCCGCGTCCTGTGGGACGGCGGGTCCACCATCGGAGAGTCCAGCTGCGTTTCGTGCGGCCATTGCGTCACGGTTTGTCCCTGCAATGCTCTGATGGAAAAAAGCATGCTGGGCCATGCCGGGTTCCTGACATCTCTGAAGAAGTCTGCCTTGAGCGGCATGATAGAGATCGTCAAGGGAGTCGAGCCTGAAACAGGTTACGGAAGCATCCTTCAAATCTCCGAGGCCGAACATGCGATGCGAGAGCACCGGATCCGCAAGACAAAAACAGTTTGCACCTATTGCGGTGTTGGTTGCAGCTTCGACGTCTGGACGAAAGATCGCCATATCCTCAAAATCGCTCCCGAGCATGGCCCAGCCAATGGCATTTCCACGTGCGTAAAGGGAAAATTTGGCTGGGGGCATATCAACAGCGAGGATCGGCTAACCACGCCGCTGATTCGCGAGGAAGACAAGTTTCGCCAGGCTAGCTGGGAGGAAGCGATTGGCCTCGTTGCGCGGAGACTATCAGAAATCAAGAATAAGGATGGAGCGGACTCCCTCGCCTTCATTTCTTCGTCCAAGTGCACGAATGAAGAAAGCTATCTTATGCAGAAGTTGGCCCGAGCCGTGATTGGCACGAACAATGTGGACAATTGTTCGCGTTACTGTCAGGCACCAGCAACCGTAGGCTTGTTCCGCACGGTGGGTTACGGTGGCGACTCAGGCTCTATCTCGGACATGGAGAAAGCTGATCTCGTCATCATCATTGGCAGCAATACGGCGGAGAGTCACCCGGTCATCGCAACTCGGGTAAAGAGTTCTCACAAACTCGACGGGCAGAAGCTCATTGTTTCCGACTTGCGGGAAAATGAGATGGCAAGACGTGCAGATCTATTTCTACACCCCAAACCCGGAACCGACCTAGTCTGGCTTTCCGCGATTAGCCGCTATCTCCTCGACAACGGGCTTGCGCACACGAAGTTCCTGGACCAATGGGTCAATGGGCTGGATCAATACCGAAAGAGCTTGGAGCCCTACACGCTGGAAGCGGCCGAGCGACTCACTGGTCTTTCCGAGCGGTCGATCAGAACCGTCGCACACATGATTGCGGAAGCAAAAGCTACGTGCATTCTCTGGGCGATGGGAGTCACCCAGCAGTCGCAAGGTTCCGATACTTCAACGGCCATCTCGAATCTGCTGTTGATCACCGGTAACTACATGCGGCCGGGAACCGGCGCTTATCCGCTCCGCGGACATAACAATGTACAGGGCGCCAGCGATCATGGGTCGATGCCCAACATGCTGACCGGCTACCAGTCGGTCGATGATCCTGAAGTGCGTCAGCGATTTGAGACTAAGTGGAAAGTAACACTCCCTTCCACCAAGGGTCTGGACAATCACCAGATGGTGGAAGCGATTCATGCGGGCAAGCTCAAAGCCATGTATGTGATCGGCGAGGAAATGAGCATTGTCGATTCCAATGCCAACTATGTCGAATCGGCGTTCGAGAAGCTCGATTTCTTTGTCGTGCAGGATATTTTTTTCAGCCATACCTGCCGCTATGCCGATGTTGTGCTGCCCGGCGCACCGAGCCTCGAAAAGGAAGGGACCTTCACCAGCACCGAGCGTCGCATCCAACGACTGTATGAAGTCTTGGAACCGCTCGGCGGTTGTCGACCGGATTGGAAGATCGTCCAGGACGTAGCCAACCAGATGGGTGCTGGTTGGAGCTATCAGCATCCTTCCGAGATTATGGATGAAATCGCAGCTCTGACGCCGATGTTTGCTGGGGTCAACTATGAGAGGCTGGCGGGCTACAAATCACTGCAATGGCCGGTCGCCGCCGATGGAACGGATCAGCCTCTCCACTATACGAAACGCTTCGCCTTTCCTGACGGAAAAGCGAGGCTGTTTCCCGTCTCATGGATTGGGCCCAGCGATCAGCCGAACGCTGAATTTGACTTGCACTTAAACAATGGGCGCCTTCTGGAACATTTTCATGAGGGCAACCTTACCTACCGCACGGAAGGGATTCGAGAGAAGACACCCGATGTGTTTGTTGAGGTTTCCCCTGAACTGGCGGAAGAGCGCCACATTCAAAGCGGGACCTGGGTGCAACTGATCTCGCGCTACGGGAAGGTACGAGTGCGCGCTTTGGTCACTGACCGCGTACACGGCAAGGAGCTTTACATGCCGATGAACTCAGTCGAGAGTCCCGTAAACCGGCTGACCAGCAGCCACACCGATCACGTGACCGACACTCCTGCTTACAAGGAGGCCAGCGTTCACATGAAGGTATTAGCCGAAGTCGGCGAGAGTCCACTGCCTCGCATCAATCCCCGCTTCGGTCATCCGACGCCGCAGAACGGGGTGGAGGTCGAACGCAAGTGGAAGCGCGCGGGCTATGAGCCACCAGGAAATGGCAATGGGCTGGTGCAACTGCAGACAAAAAAGTGAAGCGAGGAGAATGCAATGGCTCAACCGATTCCTCTAGAAATTGCACCGCGCAATCCACGCGCGGAGTTGCGCGCTCGATTGGAGCAGGCGCCGGAAGAACATGCTGAAGCGGTATTGGCCGCGTACGAAGTGCTGCAGGAGTTGCATAACCGCGGCGTGCTGGAACTCATGCGCGGCGCACTGGCTGCGAGTGACGAGATTCTGGAAACCGTCGTGGACAACGTCAAAACGCCGGAAGCGATTCGTGCTATCAGGAATCTGCTCTTCTGGCGCCAGATTCTCGGCAGCATCGAGCCGGAGTGGTTCAAGAGCATCTTTAAGGCAATTCCAGAAGGCATTGCCAAGGCCACCGCGGAACGAGACAAACCAATCGGGCTGTTCGGATTGTTACGAAGGCTGACCAGCAAGGACAGCCTACGCGGTCTGGCTGCAGCCATTGATTTCTTACAGGCCTTTGGTCGCCACCTGCAAACGGCGGAGAATCCTCTGCCACGCAATCAATAGACTTCGAAACAAAGTTATCGGTCGTTTTGCTTACCGGCAAAACTATTTCCGAGCGCGTTACCAGCCGGGTACTCGGGAGTAACACGCATCCCCCGAAGTCTCCGGAGACGTATGAGGGCTCGCCAATCTGAAGGATCTACGGCTTATCCTCTTCGGGGATGGGAAGCTTCTCCTCAATCTTCAGGATCTTCTTCGGTGCATGTTTTCGGAAAAGACGCATCATGTCGGGTGTGAATTCGCGCAGAAGATCGTCGATCGCATCCGAGCTCAGGGCCCCACTAAAGCGGTTCATCGTATCCCCCAGGTTCCGATCATGTCTCGGGTAGTAACTATTT
>DATMOO010000175.1:0-16931 GCA_035568275.1 Candidatus Sulfotelmatobacter sp. | reverse complement strand
ACCTAGTACCCAGTACCTAGTGAACTAATTATATTGATGTCCATCGATGTTATGATTACGGCAGCGCGAGAGACATCTGAACATTGATAGTCGTCAATCTGTTTCGCGGGCCTTCAGTTGTGCTGCCTTGTTCCTTGCTTCCTGAGATTGTTGCGTCAGGCCCTTGGCTTGGTAGGCGTCGGCTAAGGCGGTCTCCAGTTCGTCGTCGTCGCCGCTTCGGTGCTGCTCTTTGAGATACGAGGCGATGGCGTCGTCGTACTGCTTCAGTTGCGCCTGGGAAATCCCAATCTTGTAGTACACGCCTTCTGCCTGCGGATCGAGCTTCAAGGCTGTCTGATATTCCTGGAGCGCGGCTTCGGGATTTTGCTCGGCTGCGAGTGCCATGCCCAGCCACACATGCGCATCGGCGTTGTTCGGTTCTTCGGTCAGCGCTTTCGCGAATTCGTCACGGGCGTCTTTCGGTTGCTCCTGGCTGAGATAGGCTGCTCCCAGGTTCATATGGGCATCGGCGTTCAGCGGTTCGAGTTGGAGGGCGCGTTTGAGTTCGCCTTCGGCTTGAGCGACCTGGCCCTGGCTGAGATACGCCTTCGCCAGCGCGACGTGGGCGGGCACGAAAGTGGGCTTCTCGCGGACGATTCTCTGAAGTTGAGCGATCATCTGAGCGGGGTCGTTTCCCGAGAGACCGGCTCGTCGTATGCCCTGGGAGAAGCCTCGCCAACGTTGCACTCCGAACGCGCTGCCTACCAGAGCGAGAGCCACAACCGAAAAAATCGCGGCACGCCGCAGCGGTTTGTCGTGTGTTGGGGCGACTCGCGCGACCAGTGCACCGAGGATCAATCCGGTGATGAGTCCGCCGACGTGGCAGGCGTTATCGATGCCCCGAACTAATCCGCCAAAGAAAAGATTAAAGCCCACGAAGAAGGCTAGGCTTCTTAGCGTGCCGCTGAGAGCCGCCTTGGGCATGGAGAACTCGCCGAGGTAAAAGGATGCGATCAGAGCACCGGCCAGCCCGAAGATCGCGCCCGATGCGCCAACGCTGAAAACGTAAGGATTCCAGGCGACGCTGGCCAGGCCCCCGCCGATGCCAGTGAGGAGGTAGATTGCGCCGAAAGTCCAGCGGCCGTAGAGCGACTCGCAGAGTACGCCGAGATTCCACAAAGCCCACATGTTGAAAGCGATATGGAAAAGGCCGCCGTGCAGGAACATGTAAGCCAGCAGCCGCCACCATTGGCCCCCGAGCGTCCAGGGACCGATGTTGGCGCCCCAGAGAAGCACATCGCCGGGGAAATCCGGCAGGGGATTCCCGCCGCCGGCGAGTACCACACCCACCATAGCCAGGAACACTGCCACGTTCGCGCCGAGAAGTATCTGGGTAAGGCCGATGCTGGCTTCGCGGCGCACCCAGGGAGTGGGCATCACAATTTGCGGGGATTCGTCTGATACTTCGCCGCGCTGGACTTTTTCGTGCTGGACACACCACTGGCAGATCTTCTTGCCGAAGGTTAGGCCGGGAAGCTGGCGGCCACATCGAATGCAGTTTGCCATAGGTCAGTAAAAGAGTATCAGCAGGAGAGAGAAAAATCTTTACCACGGATGGCACGGGGGAACACGGGGTAATACTTTAAGACCTGCTCAGTGGATCGTTTTTGTTTTTCGCGACATGTAATCCATCAGCAGGTATTGGCCTAGCGTGTAGGGAGTGGTGAAGTAGGCTTTGCCGCGGCACATCTCGGTTACTTTCTGGACGAATTGCACCAGGCCATAATCCGACGCTAGCATGAAGGTGTTAATCAAGACGCCGGCGCGTTTGCACTTTGATACTTCTTCCAGCGTCTGGCTGACTACCAGCGGGTCGAGGCCGAAGGCGTTTTTGTAGATGCGTCCGTCTTCGAGGGTCAGGGCGGAGGGCTTGCCGTCGGTGATCATGACGATCTGCTTCATGTCTTTTTTCTGTCGTTGCAAAATCCTCTGTGCCAGGCGCAGGCCTTCGCGCGTGTTGGTGTAATACGGGCCGACCTTGACGCGGGCCAGTTGCGACAGCGGGACTTCTTCGGCGGAGTCGTGGAAGAGGACCAACGAGAGCGAGTCGCCGGGATACTGCGTGCGAATTAGCTGCGAGAGCGCCATGGCAACTTTTTTCGCGGGGGTGAAGCGGTCTTCGCCGTAGAGAATCATCGAGTGCGAGCAGTCGAGCATCAGCACCGTGGCACAAGAGGATTGATACTCGCACTGGTGGACTTGCAGGTCGCGGTATTCGATGTTGAGCGGCAGGCTGAGGCCTTCGCGCTGGATCGCGTTCGAGAGCGTGGCGGTGATGTCTAAGTTGAGTGTGTCGCCGAATTCGTAGGTGCGGGAAGCGCCGCTGGCTTCGATGCCGGTCGAAAGGTCGCGGGTGTCGTGGCGTCCAAAGCTGGATCTGCCGAGCGACCCGAGCAGATTGCGCAGGGATTTGAAGCCGAGGAAGTCGAGGCTTTTGTCGGTGATTTCGAATTTGGCTTGCTGCTGATTTTCGCCGACCTGGCCGCCTGCGCCCGACGGGCGCGACGGGTCTGGAGGTTGGTCGATTGAAATGTAATCTTCTTGCTGCATGCGCTCGATCAGTTTTTCGATGAGTTCGTCGAGTTCGCCGTCTGCTGCCATTTGCTCGAGGCGCTCGCGCATGTCTTCGTCGAATTGATCGCCTTCCATCAGGGCTTGTTCGATGGCGCGGCGAAGGTCGTCGAGGGTTTGCTCGCCTTCGGGCATTTCGTACCACATCTCACTCTGGAAGCCGCTTTGCAACAGGTAGTCAGACAGCGCGCCGAGCAGATCTTCCATGCTCATTTCGCCGGCGGGGTCGGGGACGTATTTGGAGTAACGGATGCGCTTCATAAGCAGTGGTCAGTGGTTAGTGATTAGTGGTCAGTAAAAACCAAGACCAGCGGTTTTTCTGGCCACTGGCCACTTCTCTTCAGTTAAATTGTCTCCTCTGCCGGTATGGCGGTTCTTCTTTCTCGAAATTCTTCTCTCGTACTGGTTCGGGCTTTTTTTCTCCGGCTTTGAAGACTCGCTCTTCGTTGCGGCCTATTCGCTTGTGGGCGTGCAGGCCTTCCAGGATGAACTCCGCGGCGGAGACTTGCTGCTCGGGAATGTCTTTCAGCGAGACGCCCAGTGGGCCCAGTTTGTCGACGAGGCCTTGAATTTCTTTCAGATTTTCCAACGCTTCTAGAGCCGAGACGGAATCGCTCAACTGAATTTCACCGCCGAGGTCGAACCACTGGACGATCTGCTGCACGTTGGTGCCGGTGAAGTATTCGTCGTAGGTTTTCGCGATGGCGGCGCGGATTAGTTCGCGTCCCACGAAGTCGGCGCCTTTCATCTCGCCTTCGTATTCGAGTTCCAGCTTGCCGGTGATTGCCGGCAAGGCGGCGTACACGTCGCTGACGCGGGGCACGACTAGTTTTTCGTCGTTGCGAAGGGCGCGGCGCTCGGCGTTGGAGATAACGTTCTCCATCGCGGAAATTGGCAGGCGCTGGCTGACGCCGCTGCGCTTATCGATTTTCTTGTCTTCGCGGGCGGCGAAGGCGATGCGCTCGATCACTTCCTGAATATAGGCGGGCAGGTGCATTGCATGGGCTTCGCTGTTGGTATGGCGGCTTGTCCAGGCTTCCTGGGCGGTGATGGCGATGCCTTCCTCGACCGTGGCGGGATAGTGCGTGCGAATTTCGGAGCCGATGCGGTCTTTGAGTGGCGTGATGATTTTTCCTCGAGCGGTGTAGTCTTCCGGATTGGCGCTGAACACCATGGCGACATCGAGGGGCAGCCGCACCGGGTAGCCCTTAATCTGCACGTCCCCTTCTTGCATGATGTTGAAGAGCCCGACCTGAATTTTGCCCGCAAGGTCCGGTAGTTCGTTGATCGCGAAAATGCCACGGTTGGCGCGCGGCAGGAGGCCATAGTGAACGGTGAGTTCGCTGCTCAGTTCATGGCCGCCGCGAGCGGCCTTGATGGGATCGATGTCGCCGATCAGGTCGGCGATCGTCACATCCGGCGTGGCTAGTTTTTCCACGTAGCGGTCGTCAGGCTGCAGATACGCAATCTGGGTTTGATCGCCGTGCTTGGCGATCTCGTCGCGGCAGCGGCGGCAGATGGGGGCGTACGGGTTATCGTGAATTTCGCAACCCGCGATGTAGGGTATCTGGGGATCGAGTAAGCCGGTCAGGGCACGGAGGATGCGACTCTTGGCTTGCCCCCGCAGCCCGAGCAGGATGAAGTTGTGCCGCGAGAGGATGGCGTTCACGATTTGGGGCACGACCGTGTCGTCGTAACCGACGATGCCTGGAAATACTGACCCGGTCTCGCGAAGCTTCGTGATCAGATTGTCGCGCAATTCATCCTTTACGCGACGGCTCCGCAGACGTTGTTCGGAAAATGGACTCTGCCGCAACTCGCCCAGAGTGCGAGGAAGACTCATGACGGGGACCCCCACTACTACTATGAAGCCGATTATACGCTTTGGCGTTGCTTGCCCTGCCAGTGGCCTCCTAAGCAAGCCTGCAGCCAGGAACTTTTTCACCACAGAGACACAGAGGCATGGAGAAAAAGTATGCGAACTTGTTGGTTTTGAAATTTTCGCTGTGTCTCTGTGACTCTGTGGTGCTCAGGACGCATGAATTCACTTTAGTGAGAGTGTCCGTTGCCGCCGGCCTTCTGGCGAATCTGTACCGCGCGGCGCAGGGTGGGGAGAATTCCTTCGAAGTACTCGATCACGGTCTGAATCCGCCGGGATTCCGAGCGCAGGCCTAGAAGTTTCTGCTTGAAGTCGAGATCAAGGGGCAAGGAGCCGGCGAGGTGATAGGAGAGAGGAGGATCCTCGCCTTCCGGCAAATCCTGCTGAGCATTGGCCAACGCGAGGATCTGACGGTGCAACTCGATGGCGCGGGCACGCTCCTCTTCGGTCGGCTTCTCAGGTTCGTCCGCGACGTACAGGATTTCACCTCGCAAGAAGGTTCGCTCCTGATTGACCTCCAGCAGTTCGAAGCGTTCGCGACCTTGGGCGACGATGTCCATGCGTCCATCGTCGTAGGTTTTGGTGACGGCCAGGATCTCGGCCGTGCAGCCGACATCGGCCAGCGTGCTCTCCTGCGCGCGGATCACGCCGAAAAGCGATTTCTGATCCAGGCACTCTCCAATCATTTCCTTGTAGCGCGGCTCGAAAATGTGCAGCGGCAGCGGTATGCCCGGAAACAGAACGACATCGAGCGGGAAGAGCGCGAGCAGGGGACCCAAGAGACCTCCGAAGGCATTCGGCGAGCACTTTTGAAGATTGTACAACCGCAGCTTGACTTCTCAAGGGAGAGCGGACTAAAAGCCACAACATGGAAATTGCCGGCAAAGTGGCCGTTGTGACGGGCGCATCGATGGGCATTGGGGAAGCGATCGCCAAGATTTTTGTCGAGCAGGGAGCGAGCGTCGTGCTCTTGTCGCGCGATGCGGGTCGCGCGGAGTCGGCGCGCTCACGCGTAGGTCATGCCGAGCGCACGCTCGCCCTTTCCTGTGACGTTCGCCATCGCGAGGAAATTGACCGTGTGATCAGCCTCACGCTGCACCATTTTGGACGCATCGACATATGGGTGAACAATGCGGGGCACGGCCTGATCGATTCCGTCGCCCGGATGGACCTGTCGGCGTGCCGCGATATGTTTGAGACGAATCTGTTCGGCGCCCTGGCAGGCATGCAGGCGATTATTCCGGTGATGAAGCAGCAGAACGCGGGCACCATTATCAATATTTCAAGCGTGGCAGGGCATATCCCGTTGCCCTACAGCGCGGGTTATTCCGGAACTAAGTTCGCCCTGAACGCAATGGGCAACGCCGCGCGCGTGGAGTTGAGGAACAGAAATATCCACCTGCTGACCGTTTGCCCCGGCTACGTGCGGACCGATTTCAGCGCGAATGCTGTGCGCGGCGGCGAATTGAAGAAAGTGAGGCCATCTACTGTGCGCGGGATTACGGCTGAGCGTGTGGCGCGCGCGACGCTGGCAGGATATCGCAAGCAGAAGAGGGAAGTGATCGTTCCCTGGACCATGCACCCGGTCGTCAAGCTGTATCAGCTTTTCCCGGGACTGGTGGAGAAGGCGATGGTGCGCCTGGCGAAGACGACAGAGTGAGCAAAGTAGAAAGTAGCGCCGCCGTCCCGGCGGCTGTCAGGCAGGTGCTCCGCCCCTTGGCCGGCAAGATGCCGGCGCTACACGTACAGGTATTTCAAATCAGCCCAAGTCAGCCAGCATGCCTTCCATCTCTGACTGGGCATGAGCGTTGCCGGTGCGCTTCGCGGAGAGGATCCCATCGCCGAGCATCTTCTTGGCTTCCTCGTTCCGGTTTGCGCGCGCGAGCGTCTGCGCGGCCATGAAGTAGCCCGCAGTATAGTCGGGATGGGACGCAAGCAGCTTCCCAAATTCGTCGAGAGCGCGATTGACATCCCCTTGCTTGGAATATTCCATCGCCAAGCCATAGCGCGCGAAGGCATCGTTCGGATTCTGGTTAAGAATGTCGGTCAGCACGGCAACGCGATCCATGTTCTCGTGTCCTCTTCGTTTTTTGGAATGAGATTACTACAGCGAGGCCTTTCGCGGGCGACCGGCACGATCGTGCGCCGCAGAACGCGTGCTGGCGAGGCTATCAACCGCTGAGTACAATGGCTGGTCATACGAGGTCTGCCCCGATATTTGCAAGGAGTCTGACTTGGCTTGTCCTTTCTTCATGCCGACCCACAAAGCAGAGAATGGAATGTGGCTCCACCCCTCTCGCCTGCCCTTGGGCTGCGGCTGGCAAGGCTACTGCACGGCTCCGGGGTATGACGGGGTGATTCCGGAAACACAGCGACTGCAGGAAGAATGCAGTCTCGGATATTCTTCCACCTGTCCTCGCCTTCCCGCAGACCGTGCGTGGGACGCGATTCGATTCGCCGTGTCGCACGAAAACGAATCCCTGATCCGGGTGGTCTACGTGTGCGAGAAGAGTCATCTTCCGGCAGAACACGGAAATCTGGAGTACCGAGTCCACGATACCCAGTGGGTGGTCGCACACGCCGATCCGCGTATTCAGAAAAAAGCAGAATGCTTCCTCGACTCATGGCTGCAGAAAAAACGTCCATCGTTTTCCAGTGAGAATGAGAGCGAAAACATCCATGAACAACCTTGATGCACTCGCGCCACGTCCGGTGCGGGAATCGCAATCCGAAATGGCGGAGATTGTGTTACCCAACGATGCGAATCCGCTGGGGGCGCTCCTGGGCGGACGGTTGATGCACTGGATCGATCTGGCGGGAGCGATGGCTGCCCATCGCCATGCGCGCACCTACGTAGTGACAGCTTCAGTCGACCACATCGACTTCCTCGTTCCGGTGCACGTAGGGTCGCTCGTCATTCTGCGATCCTCGGTTAATCGTGTGTTCCGCACATCGATGGAAGTTGGGGTGAAGGTGTGGGTGGAAAACTACATTCAGGACAAGCGTCAGCACGTAGCCTCCGCTCACCTTACGTTCGTCGCGGTGGATGGAAAAGGCGGGCGTGTGCCAGTATGCCAGGTGATTCCTGAAAACGAAGAACAGCAGCGCCGCTTCGAAGATGCAGGCCGACGGCGCGAGATTCGGCATGCCGAGTTGGAGCGCCGTCAGAAAACAACCCGCTAAGTCCATTTTGGTTGTGATCCGCATCACATCTGGTAGCTCTCTATGCCGTCATAATTTCATCTTCACAGCCCCTTGAGATTGCCATTATGGATAGCGCACTCCTGGTTCACCGCCTGCACTTCGCGTTTACCATTACTTTTCACTACCTCTTCCCGCAGTTGACGATGGGCCTGGCGCCGTTGATTGTTGTGCTGAAGACACTGGCGCTGCGCCGCAATGACGAACTCTATAACCAGGCGGCTCGTTTCTGGGCGCGCATTTTCGGGATCAACTTCATCATGGGCGTGGTGACCGGCATCCCCATGGAATTTCAGTTCGGCACCAACTGGTCCCATTTTTCGCGCTTTGCCGGTGGGGTGATCGGGCAGACTCTCGCCATGGAAGGGATGTTTGCTTTCTTCCTGGAGTCGGCCTTCCTTGGTTTATTCCTCTACGGAGAGAAGCGGCTTAGCCCGAAAGCACACTGGTGGTCCGCCGTGGCTGTCTGTGCCGGGTCGTGGCTTTCCGGATTCTTCATCGTGGCCACAGATGCGTGGATGCAAAATCCTGTGGGCTACGCCAAATCCGCGGATGGCTCGGTGCAGTTGAGCAGCTTTTGGGAGTTGGTGCTCAATCCGTGGGCGTGGTGGCAGTACGCGCATAACATGAGCGGAGCCGTTATCACAGGTGCGTTTGCCATGGCTTCCGTCGGAGCGTTCTACCTGCTGTGGGGACAGTACAAGGAGCATGGACGGATTTTCGTACGAGTGGGCATAATCGCGGGGCTGATTTTTGCGGTGCTCCAGTTGTTCCCGACGGGCGATGGCCAAGGCAGGATGGTCGCGCACAATCAGCCGACCACCCTCGCCGCCATGGAAGCTTTGTTTGAGAGCGTTCCCGGCGCACCCCTGGTTCTGATTGGTCAGCCCGACGTGCCGCACCGCAAGATTGATAATCCTGTGATCCTGCCGAAGGTGTTGAGCTTTCTGACTTATCGCCGATGGGAGGCCGAGGTGAAAGGCCTCAATGCATTTCCGGCTGACACCTGGCCCGATAACATACCGCTGCTGTATTACACCTACCACATCATGGTGGGCCTGGGGACGATGTTTATCGCGATTATGGTCGTTGCGGGGCTGCTCCTGTGGCGTGGCACGCTCTTTAATGCGCGCTGGATGCTCTGGGTTCTCCTGCTGAGCCTGCCGTTCCCTTACATCGCGAATACCGCGGGATGGATTACCGCTGAGATCGGCCGTCAGCCGTGGCTCGTGTACGGCTTGATGCGCACTTCGGATGGTTATTCGAAGTTGGTTTCCGCGGGGAACGGCCTGTTTACCCTGCTCGGGTTCATGGGGATGTACACCGTGCTCGGCATTCTGTTCCTGTTCCTGGTCCGCCGGGAGATCGAGAGTGGGCCGACTACGCAGCCCGGGACTGCGCACTAAGAGGATTCCATGCCAACAGTCTGGTTCATGATCGTTTCGGTGATGATTGCCGCGTACGTGGTGCTCGATGGATTTGATTTGGGCGCCGGCATTATTTATCTGGGCGCGGCTCGCACGACGGATGAGCGTCTCAAGGTCCTGCATTCGATCGGACCGGTGTGGGATGGAAACGAAGTATGGCTGCTGGCTGCGGGTGGGACACTGTATTTTGCCTACCCGCAACTCTACGCGTCAGCGTTCAGCGGCTTTTATCTTCCGTTGATGATCGTGCTCTGGCTTCTGATGCTGCGCGGCATTGGCATCGAACTACGCTCGCATATGGGAAATCCGGTCTGGCAGGGATTCTTTGACGTGGTCTTTTGCTTGTCGAGCGCACTGTTGGCAATTTTCTTCGGGGCGGCGCTCGGCAACGTGATCCGCGGCGTGCCGCTGGGACCGGATGGTTATTTCTTCGAGCCGCTCTGGACCAATTTCCGCCTGGGCCCGCACCCGGGCATTCTCGACTGGTACACCATCCTCGCGGGAGTCGTCGCTCTGGTGACCCTGACCGCGCACGGCGCCCTGTATGTAACTCTGAAGACGGATGGCGAGCTAGGCGGCCGGGCACGGAAACTGGCGCTCACAGTGTGGCCCTTGCAACTGGTACTTACCCTGGTGAGCCTGGTGGCCACGTGGTTTGTGCGCCCGTCGATCAAAGAAAATTATCTCGCTTATCCAATTGGATTTCTGATCCCGCTCGTGGTTTTCGCCAGTCTGGGTTTGATGTTCGTCGCGATACGAAAGGGGAAGGAACGGCAGGCATTCCTGGCTTCCTGCGTGTACATCACGGGAATGTTGGTCGGGGCGGTGTTTGCCCTCTATCCCGTGGTCTTGCCCGCCAGCACCGATCCTGCTTACAACCTGACGATTTACAACTCGGCAGCCGGCCATCATGGCTTGAGTGTCGGGCTGGTCTGGTGGACGCTGGCAATGATTCTCGCCCTGGGATATTTCGTTTTCGTATATCGGATGTTCCGTGGCAAGGTGCGGCTTGAGACCGAGAGCGCTGCAGCAGATCCGGGCGATGTGCCGCCGCGTCATGTCCAGGAGCGCGCCCAGTCCCCGATTCGATAGGGGCGCATCACCGTAGACCTCGAAACTGCTCTTCGCGCGCCCCTGATACATTAATCGACGTGCCTCTCCTCGAAAACAAGGTTGCTCTCATCACCGGTGCCGGGACGGGCATTGGACGTGCCATTGCGCTGGCCTATGCGCGGGAAGGAGCCAGGCTGGCCCTCGTGGGTCGGCGCAAGCAGGTGTTGGAGGCGGTCGCGAAGGAGGCAGGAGGCTCTCCACTTATCCTGAGCGGCGATGTCTCCAGGCAGGGCGATATCGATCGCCTTCTGTCTGCAACCGTCTCTCAACTCGGGTCTCTTAACGTGCTCGTGAACAATGCGGGCATTCTGCATATCGGTACCGCCGAAGAGATCACGGAAGCGCAATGGGACGAGACTTTCAACATCAATGTGCGCGGACTCTGGCTCCTGTCGCGCTCCGTTCTGCCGTACATGCGGAAGGCCGGCGGCGGCTCGATCGTCAACGTCGCATCCGTGCTTGGAATCAATGCAGCACGCAAGCGCGCGGCGTACGCGGCCTCCAAGGGTGCTGTGATCCTGCTGACCAAGAGCATGGCTATCGATTACGGCGCAGAGAATATTCGCGTCAATGCTATTTGTCCGTCGTTTGTGGAGACAGATTTGACTGCTGAAGTCCTGCGCAAGGCTGCCGATCCCGCAGCGGTTCGGCGGGAGCGCGTCGCAGTGCATCCCATCGGGCGCCTGGGGAAACCTGAGGACATTGCCGGGCTAGCGGTCTACCTGGCCAGCGACCAGTCGGCATGGGTCACGGGCGCGGCCCTGCCCGTGGATGGCGGATACCTCGCCGTTTAGCACCGTCTTCGACGGCGAACTTACCGCACAGGGAGCGTCCTTCGACCGCCAAGGCCGTGCTCATCCGCCTTGTCACACGTCACTGTGATGCCCTGTATAATCCATATTGGACCGCTTTTCAGCGGTCTTAGAAGAGAGAGGGTCATCCTTGAGCCACATGCACCAGCATGGTCAGCAACCGCCGAGCCCGCAGGCTCTGCCGGGAGTTAGAAATATCATCGCCGTTGGTTCTGGCAAGGGCGGAGTCGGGAAGACCACGCTTTCGGTGAACCTCGCGCTGGCTTTGGCCAAGCTCGGGCATAAGGTCGGTTTGCTGGACGCAGATGTTTACGGGCCCAACGTTCCCCTGATGATCGGGACCAATGCCCAGCCCCGCGCGGTCAGTAATGAACGGATCGAACCGATTCTGGCGCATGGATTGAAAGTTATCTCGGTAGGATTTCTGAATCCAGGAGACAAGCCCATCATCTGGCGTGGACCGATGCTGCATCAGATCATCCGCCAGTTTCTCGGTTCGGTGGAGTGGGGACAACTGGATTACCTGGTGATTGATCTGCCGCCGGGCACGGGGGACGTAGCCCTATCGCTGATTCAGACCGTTCCTCTGACCGGCGCAGTCGTGGTCTCGACGCCTTCCGACGTTTCGCTGCAAGATGGGCGCAAGGCGATTGAGATGTTCCGCCAGATGAAGGTCGACCTGATCGGCATGGTCGAGAACATGAGCTACTTCGTCTGCCCTCATTGCAATCACGAAACCGATATCTTCTCTCGCGGCGGCGCGGAACGAACTGCCCAGCAGTTTGGCGTGCCTTTTTTGGGCGCGATTCAGCTGGATCCAGAACTCCGCAGGGCGGGGGATAGCGGCAAACCGGTCGTGCTCGAAGGCGAGAACACGCCGCACACCAAGGCTCTGTATGATTTCGCGCGCAAAGTGGTTGCGCGGGTCGACGAGATTCGGTCGCACGCGCCGGAAGGCGTGATCCAGATTCAGTAGTTCAGGTGCGACTGGCCTAACCCCGCGGCACGGCTGAAACCGCACCCTCTCAAAGCCTCACACGTTTTGGAGTTATTTTCGAGTCTTGGCGTTGGGAAAAGCCCCACCCTAAACCTCGCAAAGAGCGCGAGGTGAGGATGGGGCACCATTCGAGCGCTATCAAACCGCCGCTTTTCCGCTAGCTTCCGAGAACCGTTTGAGGCTCCAGCAACCCTCAGGTTCCCCATCTTCGAGAACGAGCCTGGACACGAGTTCGCCCAAGGCGGGCCCATGCTTGAAGCCGTGTCCTGACCCGCCTCCGAGCAGCCAGACGTTTCTGGTCGACGGATGCCGGTCGACAATAAAGTCGCTATCAGGCGTTTGCTCGTATTGGCAGACGCGGCTCTCCGTTAAGGGTGCATCCCTCATGCCCGGAAAGCGGAACGCCAAATATTCGCGGGTTCGCTGCAATGCCTCTCCGCTGATCTTGCGATCGCCCGTGGTCGGATCGAACTCCGGACCGCGCGTATCGTCCGCGAGCTTGAACCCTCGCCCTTGATTTCCCGGGATGCCGTACATGAACCGTCCGCGATGATCGGCCCACACGGGGAGGTTGCGCTCATCAAATCGAGAATCCCCTCCGGGTGTGCCGAAGAAGAATACTTCCTGCCTGGTGGGCTGGATATTGTTGCCGATCGTTTGAGGAAATAGCTTGCCCATCCACGGACCGCAGGCAAACACGTAATGATCGGCGCGTATCTCTGATCCATCGGACAGAGCCAGTGCTCTCCAGGAGCCAGACTCCAGTCCTTGGGCGGAAACAGCCACCTGGCGGTAAACGCCGCCTTCTCGAATGAACCCGTCCACGATGGCCAGACACGACTCACGAGCCAGAAGGAAGCCGCTGTCGGGTTCATAGATACCCCACTCCACTCCGGCGAAGTTGATTTGAGGCCAGCGCTTCGCCAACTCCCGCGCCGAAAGACGTTGATGGGGGATGGCGGCCTCTTTCAACATCGCAAGCGAACCACGCTCCCAGGCATCGTCGTTCCCGGAAGCCATCCAAAGGACGCCGATCCGGTGAAGGAATCGGCGCTTCCACTGGCGTTCATTCGATGACCACAGTTTCAGCGCGCGTGCCGCCAATTGCGTGTAAGGCTGATCGGGCCCGTAGGCGCCGCGAATGATCCGGGTCTCCCCACCGGAGGAAGCTCGCGAATTTCCTGGCCCCCAGGCATCGATCAGAGTGACTTTCGCTCCGCTGCGCAACAGGTGGAGCGCGGTCCAAGCCCCGAAGGCCCCCGCGCCTATAACGGCCACATGAATTTTTCTTTTCCCCATTGGATTCGGTGTGAGACGGCGCCCGACAGCATACCGCAGGGTATGCATAACAAGGAGGTGGAGGTCCCCCCCGGCAAGCACTCACCCCTCCGGACTGCCAACACTTGACACTAATTCGCTCAAGTTCCTAAAATCAAAGCCCAGAACTGTAGGTGAATCCAAACCTAAGTTTCTGCATCCAAAGTGTTTATAGAGGAATTGACCGGACAATCATTTGGTCACTTCCGGCGTCCTCCTCAAAGTGATACAAGGGATTCATGGTACCGCCCGGGAACATCGGCCATCGCGAACGTGAAATTCTAACCGCGATCGTAGAGACGTTCATTGCCACTGGTGAGCCCGTGGGCTCGCGGGTGCTGTCACGTTCCAACCGCGAAGGACTGAGCCCTGCCACGATTCGGAATGTAATGGCGGATCTGTCGGATGCGGGTTTTCTCGAGCAGCCCCACACGTCTTCGGGACGGGTACCGACGACCGAAGCCTATCGCTATTACGTGGAACAGATATCGGGCGAGGCCCACCTTTCGCCCGGAGACGAGAACATCATTCGCGAAACGCTGTCAGGCATCACGGACACGGCTGAGTTCCTGGAGCGGACGTCGCGTGTGCTCTCGCTGATTTCGAAGAACGTGGGTGTGGCGGTAGCGGTTCCGGGAGCAAAGAACGCGCTGGAACACGTTTACTTCTCACGCCTCGGCGATCAGAAAGTCTTGGCCGTGGTTGTGACCCGCGCCGGACTGGTGCGCGATCGAGTGCTGCGGCTGGACATTTCACAGGCTGACCTGGATGCCGCCGCGCGCTACATCAACGAAAACTTCCGCGGCTGGACCATGAGCGAGATGCGGGCCGAACTGCAGCGCCGCCTGGAGGCCGAACGCAGCGAATATGATCGCCTGATGCAGTCGCTGGAACAACTCTATAAGCAGGGAGCACTTGCCGCTGAGTCGGGCACCGAAACGGTTTTTGTGGAAGGTGCATCGAACCTGGTCGCGAACGAGCAGGATCGCCAGCGCCTGCAGGAAATGCTGAAAACTTTAGAGGAGAAAGGCAAGATCGTCCGGTTGCTGGAGGCTTATCTCGACGCGAAGCAGGAAGCAGTGCGCGTGGTGATTGGCTTGGATGAGGCAGTACCTTCGATGAGCAATTTTGTGCTCATCGGCGCGCCTGCCCGCGTGGGCAATGAAGTGAGGGGGTCCCTGGCCGTAATCGGGCCCACTCGCATTGATTACCAGCACACGATGACGGCGGTTTCCTATATTGCGCGCCTCTTCGACAAAATTCTCAACGAATCGGAATAGTTTATGGTGAAGACGAACGGAAAACAGGTAGACCCGCAGGAACTTGATCTCGAACACGAATTGCCGGCGGCCGATGAAACGGATGAGCAAGGAAAGAGCGCCGGCGCAGAGTCGAGCGCCCCGGCGACGGACACCGAGCTGCAGAGGATCCGCTCGGAGCGCGACACGCTGCTGGATCGGCTCGCGCGCTCGCAGGCAGAGTTCGAAAATGCCCGCAAGCGTGCGGCCAAAGAACAGCAGGAATTCCGCGACTTTGCGACCGCGGATGCCATCAAGGCATTGCTGCCCGCCATCGACAGCTTCGAGCGCGCGTTAAATGCTCCCGCGAGCCAGCCAAACGAGTTCCGCAACGGGGTGGAACTCATCTACAAGCAGCTGCAGGACGCTCTCAGCAAGCTCGGGGTTCGGCCGGTGCCGGCCAAGGGCCAGCGCTTCGACCCGCATGTTCATGAGGCTATCGAAATGGTCGAGACGTCCGACGTACCGGATCATCAGGTGATCGAAGAGTTGCAAAAAGGGTACAAGCTCAAAGAACGTCTACTTCGGCCTGCGATGGTACGGGTGGCGCAAAACTCCAAACACTGATCCGGCGCGAAGGAACGTTTGTTTTTGAAAGGGGAAGCCTATTCTGACCAGTAACGGCAAACGCGATTATTACGAAGTATTAGGGGTGGAGCGACAATGCGGCGAGCAGGAAATCAAGAGCGCGTATCGCAAGCTTGCCATGCAGTACCATCCGGACCGGAATCCCAATAATCCTGAGGCAGAAGACAAATTCAAAGAGCTCACGGAAGCGTATGCCGTTCTGATCGACGCTGAGAAGCGCTCGGCGTATGACCGCTTTGGGCACGCTGGAGTTGCCGGGGCGGGAGGCATGGGAGGATTCGATCCCAACGCTTTTCAGGACCTCAGCGACATCTTTGGCGAGTTCTTCGGGATAGGCGACCTGTTTGGCGCAGGAGGCCGACGGCGCACGCGTGCGCAACGCGGTCCCGATTTGCGAGAGGATCTGACCCTCACTTTTGAAGAAGCCGTGTTTGGAACGGAGACGAAAGTATCCGTGCGCCGTCATGAAGCCTGCGAGGACTGCTCTGGTTCCGGCGCTGCTGCTGGGAAATCTCCGGTCACCTGCCGCTCTTGCCAAGGCAGGGGCCAGGTTCGGTACCAGCAAGGATTTTTCTCGATGGCCCGCACCTGCCCGACTTGCCAGGGAGCAGGCAGTGTGATCACCGATCCCTGCCCCAAGTGCAAAGGAGAGGGGCGCGTTTTACGCCAGCGCACCGTGGAAGCCAAGGTGCCGGCGGGCGTGGAAGATGGCACTCGCATCCGTTTTAGCGGCTACGGGGAGGCCGGCGCATTCGGAGGCCCGGCAGGCGATCTCTACGTCGTTCTGCACGTTAAAGAGCATCCGTTCTTCTCACGCGAGGGCAACGACCTGCACTGCGTCATCCCGATCTCCTTCACCCAGGCCGCCCTCGGCGCTGAAATCAAGGTACCCACGCTCGAAGGGGAACAGGTTTTGAAGATTCCCGAGGGCACGCAATCGGGAACCACGTTCCGCATCAAGAGCAAGGGCGTGCCCGTCTTACAGGGGCGCGGGAAAGGCGACCTGTTCGTGGAGGTTCGCTCGCAAACGCCGACCAAGCTCACCAAGCGCCAGCGCGAACTGCTCCAGGAACTCGACGGCCTGACTCGCATCGAGAACAAGCCGCAGCGTTCAACCCTGGTCGAGAAGATGAAGGACATCTTCGGATAACGTTGGGGCATCGAGGCTGCCGCGTCCTCTCATCATGACCCGCCGCCGGTGGATCGCCGACGAAGTTTCCGGAAATCAGGCAGCCCTCGTTGGAGCCCATGCCGCGCACCTGGCGGTCGTCCTTCGCGCCCGCGTAGGCCAGTGCTTTGACATCGCGACGGGAGAAGCACTCCGGTCGGGGCGGATTACGTCAGTTACGCCCGAACGCGTCGAATTCGAACTGGGTGAGGAAATTCCCTCCTCAAGCACCGCGAACATCAGCCTGTTGCTCGCGATTTTCAAGTTCGACCGCATGGAATGGGCGATCGAGAAGTGCGGGGAATTGGGGGTTGCTCGCATCATTCCTCTTGTTGCCCGTCGCACCGATTCCCACCTTGTCCGTGCCGCGGAGAAACGCGTCGAACGCTGGCGCCGGCTTGGCCAGCAGGCATCCGAGCAATCCCGCCGCACGGCTGTAATCATCGTCAATGAACCCATGAAGGTGAAGGATGCTGCGTCCCTCAGCGCGCCCACGCGCATCGTCCTCGCGGAATCCGAGC
>DATMOO010000174.1:0-6836 GCA_035568275.1 Candidatus Sulfotelmatobacter sp. | reverse complement strand
CTTCGATTATTGAGGCGGATCGTGCGGTTGGGCAGTTGCTGGATCAGGTGTTGTCGGGGTAGAACGATTTCGATAAAACCCGGGAGGGTGTCATCCTGAGCGGAGCCGCTTTTCAGGCGAAGCGAAGGATCTCAGTCGAATCAAGTGCAAAGGCTCTACTTATCCTTATCCGGCTTGTCCTTCTCCAGCTTCTCTTCGTCAATCTTGATGCGCAACGACTTCAGAAATTTCAAATCCTGATCGTTAATCTTGAACTCAGGATTCGTCGACAACGTGGTCACAAGCGAGGTCTTGTCCGGCGACTTCTCCCCTTGCTTGCTGACACCTATGGTAGCTTCCAGCACCAGGAAAATGTCATACCCACCCTCCTTGATGCGGGATACAACTTCAGAAATCTGCTCGGAGTCGGAAAGAGATTCGTTGATCGCGTCGCCGAGCTCTTTCATCAGTTGCTTGAGTTGTGGATCCACTGAGCCTCCCCGAAACCAAATCGCCAGCCTAATTAATCAGATGCCGGTGGCGTCCGAACGGTTCGCCGCCGAGTCGTGTTTGCGTCATTGTAGCTCCCAAGGCTGTTAAAATCGAGGTCGTGAGTCAAATTTCCAGCTTACGAAAGGTTGGGGTCGCGTTAGGCGTGGTTCGCGACATGGCGGGACGCAACCGGCGGCTCAATGCCGCCATGTCCGCGGTTCGCGCGACCGCGCGGTCTTTCGGCCACATCCTTCATCTTCTGTGGCTGGAGGTGACCGGCACAGTTTTTCTCGCGATGGCGGCTTTCGGTGGAATCGCCCTCGTTCGTGAATATACAAAGTATTCGGCCGGCCGCGCGACCGCCAGCCGTGTTGCCATCGCCGTCTGTTTTACCCTCGCGTTTGCCTGGTTCGGCCTCAGTTCGTTCTGGAGAGTGCACAGAAAGAGTCAGCGCCCTTGATTGTGTCGTTGCTATAGCAAGCTTTTTGTCATCCTGAGCGGCGTTCTTTGCCGCGAAGGATCTGCTCTTCTTCTCGTCGGTATGATAGGCGTTAGGCTTGGAAAGACCGATGACTGAAAAGTCGAAGTCCGCCGTGGCACCAGAAATCGAAACCTCCTCCCACATCCCGGTCAAGCCGCTGTACACTCCCGCCGATCTCAAAGGCACCGATTACGAAGCCGAAGTAGGCTGTCCCGGCGAATACCCATTCACGCGTGGTGTTCAAGCCACCATGTACCGCGGCCGCTTGTGGACGATGCGGCAATACGCCGGCATGGGCGACGCCGATGAATCCAACAAGCGCTATAAATATTTGCTGGCGCACGGGACGACCGGCCTCTCCCTTGCCTTCGATCTACCCACGCAGATCGGCCTCGATTCCGATCATCCCATGGCCTTGGGCGAAGTGGGCAAGGTCGGCGTCGCCATCGATTCCATCGAAGACATGCAGCGCCTTTTCGACGGCATCGAACTTACAAAGATCTCGACCTCGATGACCATCAACGCCACGGCATCGATTCTGCTGGCTCTATACGTAGCCGTCGCGAAGCGGCAAGGCGCCGACATTCGCAAACTTTCCGGCACCGTGCAGAACGATATCCTGAAGGAATACATTGCCCGCGGCACCTACATTTACCCGCCGCAGCAAGCCATGCGCGTCATCACTGACATGTTCGCCTGGGCCAACGACACCGTCCCCGACTGGAACACGATCTCCATCTCCGGTTATCACATGCGCGAAGCCGGATCGACTGCCGTGCAGGAAGTCGCGTTCACGCTCGGCAACGGCATGGCCTATGTGGAAGCGGCGATCAAAGCGGGCCTCGACGTCGACAAATTCGCTCCGCGTCTTTCCTTCTTCTTCAATGCGCACAACAATTTTCTGGAGGAAGTCGCGAAGTTCCGTGCCGCCCGCCGCATGTGGGCCCGCATTATGCGCGAGCACTTCAAAGCGAAAAATCCGCGCTCTTGGATGCTTCGCTTCCACACGCAAACCGCCGGATCGACGCTGACCGCCCAGCAACCGGAGAACAACATCGTCCGTACGGCGATCCAGGCCATGGCCGCCGTTCTTGGCGGCACCCAGTCGCTGCATACGAATTCATACGACGAAGCTCTCGCCCTGCCGACCGAGCAAGCCGCCCGCATCGCCGTGCGCACGCAGCAAGTCATCGCCTACGAGTCAGGCGCACCGCAGACCATCGATCCGCTCGCCGGGTCCTACTACATCGAAACTCTGACCAATGAAATCGAGCAGCGCGCCGCGGAGTATCTAGGCAAGATCGAGGTCTTTGGCGGGATGCTCAAGGCGATCGAGCGCGGATTCGTGCAACAGGAAATTCAAAACGCTGCGTATGAGTATCAGCAGCAGGTCGACAATGAGGAAGCCATTGTCGTCGGCGTGAATCGCTTCGAGGTCGAAGAAGAGAAACCGATCCCCATCCAGCGCATCGATCCCGCCCTGGAGCCAAAGCAGATCGAGCGTGTCCGTGCCCTGCGAGCAAAGCGCGACGCCGGTCCATGGAAATCAGCGCTAGCCGGCGTCGAAGAAGCCGCCCGCTCCGGCGCCAACGTGATGCCGCGAATCCTGGCTGCCGTCGAAGCCTGTGCAACAGTTGGAGAGATTTCCGACGCGATGCGCAAAGTGTTTGGAGAGTACAAAGAAGCGGTTGTGATCTAACGGCTTCGGCTGTCCAGTCGCCGAAGGCGACGTCCTTTAGTCCTAAGCCGGTTGCCCTTCCATCTCCGCCACCGCCGAATCGAGGTGGGCCAGCGTCTCCTCCACCGTCAACGAATACATCTCCCGCCCCAGGCCCTCGCCCGATTCAAGAGCCGTCTTAAGAAAATGCCCCGCAATCTCTACCGCCAGCGAATCGGTGATGGTCTTGCCCGTACGCTTCTTGTATTCCACCCACGCGGGATGCGGCAGCGCCACCCATACTTTTTTCCCGCCCGCCAGAAACTTGTAATCCACGGCATCGGCATGCCGCGTAGCGATCGCTATGATCTGGCACTGATACACACAATGCACTGGCTTCTTCGTCCAGCGGTCGGTTGCAGTAAAGTTTTCAAACATAGCTAAAACTATAGCGGAGCCAAAGCCGCCGGGCAAACAGGGCAGCATTCTTGACCGAGCCGAGCGAACGCTGCTATACATACTTGCCCTTCGCCCATCAGGAGTCTCTGATCTTGACGAATCTACCTCGCGTCCTGGTATTCACCTTATTGCTGTGTGTTGCGGCGAATGCCGCCGATAAGCGAAATTCCCCCAAACCTGCCAGCCCCCGATTCGAGATTTCCTTCGCTAAAGAGATGAGCGCAACTCCACTCGACGGCCACGTCCTGTTGGTGTTCGCCAAGAACAACGACGACGAACCGCGCTTCCAGATCAGCTTCATGACTCCCCACTCGCAGCAGATCTTTGGCGTGGACGTTGATGCCCTGGCTCCGGGAAATCCCGCCGTCATCGATGCATCGACGCTGGGTTATCCGGCCGAAGGTTTTAACGACGTTCCCGCAGGAGAGTACTGGGTGCAGGCAGTCTTCAACATCTATGAAACCTTTCACATGGGCAGCGGCCGCACGTTGAAATTCGCACCGGACAAGGGCGAAGGACAACACTGGCAAACGAAACCCGGGAACTTTTACAGCAAGCCCGAGAAAATACACTTCGATTCCAAGTCACCGCAGATCGTACACATCTCGCTGACCGAGAAAAATCCGACGGTGGAAGAAAATCCCAAGCTGGCCGACAAGATGGCGGGTTGGAGCGGCGCGAACGACGACCACACCATCGCCGATAACAAGTGGGTCAAGCACATCCGCATCCAGAGCGACTTGCTCACCAAGTTCTGGGGCAGGCCGACCTATCTTGGCGCTGTGATTTTGCTGCCCGACGGCTGGGAAGAGCATCCCGAGGCACACTACCCGGTGATCGTTTTGCAGGATCATTTTCATCGTGATCTGCCGACCGTCATTGCCTTCCGCACCACGCCGCCCAGTGCGAATCTTAATGATAGTGATCTCAGGGCGGCGCAGTCGGGTTACAGGCTCTATCAGGATTGGACTGCCGGTCGTTTGCCGCGCGTGATCGTGATCTCGATGCAGCACGCTACGCCGTATTTTGACGACTCCTACGCGGTGAATTCCGAAAACGTCGGACCCTACGGCGACGCCATCACGCAGGAGTTGATTCCTTACGTCGAGAAACAATATCGCGGGATCGGCCAGGGATGGGCGCGCACCGTTTATGGCGGCTCCACCGGCGGATGGGAGAGCCTCGCTTCCCAGGTCTTTTACCCGGATTTCTACAATGGCGCGTGGGTGTTCTGCCCCGATGTCGTCGACTTTCGCGCCTACATGACCATGAACCTTTATGAAGACAAGAGTGCGTTCTGGATTGAGAGTCCCCTCGCGCGCGTGCCCCGTCCATCGGTACGTCAGCCGGACGGACTCATACTCTCCACCATGGAGCAGATGAACCGCTACGAACTGGCGCAGGGAACGCACAGCCGCTCCGGCGAGCAACTCGACACCTGGCAGGCCGTCTTCAGTTCCGTGGGAGATGACGGGTATCCGAAGCCTGTGTTTAACAAGCGCACGGGCGAGATCGACCATGAAGTTGCCAAATACTGGAAGGAGCACTACGACTTGAGCGCCATCATGCAGCGCGACTGGAAGACGCTAGGTCCCAAGCTCGCGGGGAAGCTACATTTCTATGTGGGCGAGGCTGACACGTTCTATCTCGACCGCGCCGTCCACCTGCTGAAAGATTTTCTCGACACGACAACCGATCCCTATTATCAGGGCAGTTTCGAATTCGGTATGCGCAAGCCGCACTGCTACGCGGGCGATCTCGACCCGGCGGTCGGCATCAATCAACATTACTGGCCCGAGATGGTCAAGCACATGGAGCAGACCGCCCCTCCCGGCGCCGATTTAAAGAGCTGGAAGTACTGACTCGACGACTATTGCATGCCGCGCGCATTCAGGAACGAAGTGTATTGCTTGTCAGTGCTGAGGACATGCTGCTTCAACCAACTCTGCAGAAAAAGCAGAAGCTCAACCGCTACCCCCGCCTTCGCGTCCCGATGTCTGTCGAGAAGAATCGCCATCTTCTGGCGAAACATCTCATGCTGAATCCTGTGGGCCGACAGTCCGGGAAAGCTGTGCCGCTCCATCAACGATTCTTCGGCGGCGAAATGCAGCCCGGCGTAGGTCACTAACCGATCGAGAATCCCATCGATCGCAGCGTTGCCTTCCCCTACCCGTAACGCTCGCTCGAGTTCATTCACTGTATCGAACAGACTCTGATGCTGCTGATCGAGAACGGCTACGTTAACTTTGTATATATCCGTCCAGCGAAATACGCACTTCGTATCGGACATCGTGTGGCCTCTCGGTCAGAATATTCCGCTCCGCGCCAGGGCCAAAGGCACGTAGGTATCGGGCGTCCTTTATGATGGATATGTGCTAACTGTTTCTTCCAAGACCGTCGGAATCGTGCCTCTGCGCGCGCATCAACTCGAACAACTGCCTTGGCTGGTACACGGATTCTCGACTCGCGTCGGCGGATCCTCCCGCGTCTATGGCAAACGCGATCTCAACCTCGGCTTTACCAAAGACGATTCGCACCCTGCGGTGGAGCGCAATCGCCTGGCCTTCCTCAAGAAGCTTGGGGCAGTCACGCGCTCCCGAAAGGGCGCGTCGCTCTGGCCGCTGATCACGCTGCGCCAGGTTCATTCCGACATCATCCACCACATCGAATCGCCCGACTTAGCCGACAAAGAGCCGCTCACCGGCGATGGCATGATCACCGCGACTTCCGGTCTGTTGCTTGCGATCCAGACCGCTGATTGCCTGCCGGTGATCGTAGTGGATACGAAGCGCCATGCAGTCGGCGTGTTCCACGCAGGTTGGCGCGGCACCGTCCAACGCATCGTCGAGAAGGGCGTCGGAGAGATGGTTCGTCGCTTCGGCAGCCGTCCCCGTGACCTGAAGGCCGCCATCGGCCCCGGAATTCAAGGCTGCTGCTACGAGGTGGGAGAAGACGTCCGCACCAGGTTTGAGTCGCAGTTCAGCTATGCGGCCAGTCTGTTCCGTGAGATTAAGGAATCCGATCCCGTGCGGGAGAAATATCCGCTGCTATTTCTGACCGCCCGCGCTCCCGGGCATGGCGAACTGCCGCCGAAAATCTTTCTCGATTTGGTGGAGGCCAATCGCCAGCAGCTACTCGCCGCGGGAGTACCGAAGAAGAGAATCGAGGCCTCGCCGCTCTGCACGAACTGCCATCCGGAATTGTTGTTTTCCTATCGCGCTGAGAAAGGAAAGACCGGAAGGATGATGGGCGTGGTAGGAATTCGCCCCTGACGAGTCTTTCCTGTGCTAGTATCGCTTCGCTTCCGGCCCCAAAGCACAGCATAGGGAGTTGCCCATGTTCCCAGCCGAATGCGTCCCCACTCGCCGCCAATTCCTGATGACCGCCGCAGCTGTCACCACCGCCGCTTCGGGACTTGCGCTCGTTCCTGAACTCGCAGTCTCAGAAGAGTCCGACGTGAACATCATCGGCCCGAAGAAAGGTTATTCGCCGCAGATCGGAACGCTGGTCTCCATGATGACCTGGATGCGCAAAGTCATGCTGATGTCGGCCAAGGGCATGTCGCAGAAAGACCTCGACTATCTTTTCGACCCCAATTCCAACACCATCGGCTCTCTGCTCATGCATCTGGCCGCAACGGACCGGATCTATCAGATCAACACCTTCGAGGGAAAGAACCTCAAAGAATTACCCGCTTCATACAAGGAGAAGTGGGGCGTAGCGATGGAGCTTGGCGTGCCGGCGCGCAAACAGATCAAGGGACACGAC
>DATMOO010000173.1:0-4599 GCA_035568275.1 Candidatus Sulfotelmatobacter sp. | reverse complement strand
TTCAGGTTCCGGGCAGAAGGAGTGAGAGGTGAAGAAGCTCTATATCGGCAACCTTCCGTTTTCCGCGACGGAAGAGCAGCTCAACGAGTGGTTCTCGCAGATCGGTGTAACTCCCTCGGGCGTCAATCTGATTCGCGATCGATTTACGGGACAGTCGCGCGGATTCGCCTTCGTGGAAGTGACCAATGACGAAGACGCGGATCGCGCCGTGAACTCGCTGAACGGTCAGAATTTCGGCGGACGAAACCTCGTGGTGAATGAAGCACGTCCCCAGGCAGAGCGCGGCGGCGGTGGTGGCGCAGGGCGCGGCGGCGGGTATGGAGGCGGACGCGGGGGTGGTGGCGGCGGGCGTGGCGGCCATGGTGGCGGTGGCGGGCGCGGTGGAGATCGCGGCGACCGTGGCAATCGCTGGTAAGCAGGCCGTTCGAATCTGAGTACGCAGGCGCCCCGACTCCTCTCGGGGCGCGTTGGTCCTTCTCAGAGAGTCCTTCGTGGTACGTTTGTGTCAATCCTACATCGCGGCGCCTCTCACGTTTGCCGGTTCGGCTCGTCCAATCGTAAGAGGGTAGCGACGAAATCTGCCGCCTGCGGACAAGTCTTTCCGTTCGGGACATCCCGTTGGTGAACATGCGCGAATAAGTGCGGTGGCCTGCGGCAGATAAGCTACCGGCGCTTCGTCGGCGGGAACATACGGGACTATGGACTGTGATGAACACGCTCCCCGCTCCGGCATCCCTGGCCAGTATCGCGAAACAATTCGTCCCGTAACGTGTTTGAAACAACAGGTAAGGAAAATAGGTGGCCGACCGGTTTATGGAGTATAGGAATAGGCCGGAGAGCAATGACGCAGTTTGCGGGACAACGGATTGCCGGCGGCGGGCAGGTGAACCTAATCGGCCGCGCGCGCATCCAAAGGGTTGAGGCAGACGTATTACCCGATGGGGTAAACGATTTGCCGTGAAGCAAAAAATGACGACTTGGCACAAACGCGATTGGCAACAGTTTTACGAGCTGGCGCGGCGCCCCTGGCGGCGTCACCGCCCGCCTCGCCCGGTCTATCCGACGGGCATCAATCGTGTGCTGCCCGCGCAGGGTTTCAGTTTGTCGGAGCTGGACGACGCGGGCGTGGACCTCGATCTCGCCGAGAGCCTCGGACTCCCCGTAGATGCCGGGCGCATCGGCGCTTACGGCCCCAACGTTACCGTTCTGCGCGATTTTATCCGTTCTTCGCGGCAACCGCTGTAAAATCTCCCTCAAGGTTCGAATCGAAATCGTTCGAAAGTGCGTGTTTGTGTGGAACGCGGGAACCGCGTAAAATAAATGTTTCGCGGTCAGTCCAATGGCGACACCGTTCAACATTATTTCGAATATTCCGGCGATGCCGATGCCCTCGCCGGGCGCGCACCCGCGCCCGGATTGGCTGCGCGTCAAATTTTTCGGCGGGGAGCGCTACCAGGATTTGAAGCGCATCATGCGCACCCTCGACCTGCACACGGTGTGCGAGAGCGCGCGGTGCCCCAACATGGGCGAGTGCTGGGAGCATGGCACCGCAACGTTCATGATTCTGGGAGATATTTGCACTCGCGCTTGCGGGTTCTGCGCGGTGCCTTCAGGCAAGCCGGTTGGGCCGCCGGATGAGGACGAACCGTTGCGCGTGGCGGAAGCCGTGGCAAGAATGGGGTTGCGCTACGCGGTGGTGACTTCCGTGAACCGCGATGACCAGCCAGACGGCGGAGCGCACATCTTTGCGCGCACTATCGAAGAGATTCGGCGGCGAGTTCCGGGTTGCAAAGTCGAAGTGCTCATACCTGATTTTCGCGGAGATTGGAACGCGCTGGATGTTGTTCTTGCCGTTCGGCCGGATATTCTCAACCACAACACGGAAACTGTGCCGCGGCTCTACCGGCAGGTTCGCAAAGGCGCGGTGTACGAGCGGTCGCTGGAGCTGCTGCGGCGTTCGAAAGAAGCGCATCCGGAAGTTCCGACGAAGACTGGTCTGATGCTCGGCCTTGGGGAAGAAAAGGCCGAAGTTCTCGCGACCATGCAGGACCTCGCCGCGGAGGGCACAAACATCCTCACGCTAGGGCAGTATCTGCAGCCTACTCGCGAGCATCTGCCAATCGTTCGCTACGTGCATCCCGATGAATTCGCCGAATACAAAATCCTCAGCGAAGCCATGGGCTTCAAGCACGTCGAAGCCGGCCCGCTGGTGCGCTCTTCTTACCACGCCTTCGACCAAGCCGAATCCGTAAGAAGTTAGACATCCAAAACGATTCTTTCAAGAAAATCGGCGGTCAAAGGAAAGCGAGTATTTTGGGATAGCGGGCCACGTTCCGGTTACCGCGTTTAACAGGACTTGAGTCCGATACCCAGGAACCTCCTCTTGAAAGTCATCAGTAAACACTGGCCGACTTACCAGGACTTAGAACGAAGAGCAAGAACAATGGTCCTAATTTGGCTTTCCGCAGGGGAAATCCGAAGAGGAAAAATACGCCCACGTTACATCCGACGCATCCGCCACGTTCAGCGCGCACAGCACGAGTAGAGGTGGAGTGATCCGGCCCATCCTCTCTCCGAGATCACTATCTATTGTCTTCTATAGGGTTGAATCTCGGAGGCCGACTCGCCTCATGGCTCAAAACCATAGACGTACTTCGCGGTGTCCTCACCGGGTCCGCAGGAACCCATGGCCCTGTCGGTTCGTGTCTACGTACACCCCGACGATATCGCCGCGGTTGTTGATCCCAGAAGCGGCTGTCAGGAAAGCGCCGGGGAAATCAATCGAAGTGAATTCGCCCCCGGTCAGCAGAAAGCCGTGCACCTTCCCGTTGCTGCCAGGGGTACATGGCGCACCATCGCAGTAACTGCTCACGATGTCACCCGGTGCGTTGATCCCAACAAAGGGGATTGCCGCAGGCGCGGTGTCGAAAGCGCCGGGGAAATCAATCGAGGTGAATTCGCCGTTGCTCAGCAAAAAGACGTGGGACTTACCGTCGGTACTCGTGTATCGTCCTGCGATGTCGCCGGCAGGATTGATCTTCCACGCCGCTGTGCCGGTGGCGGCGGGGAAGTCAATCGTAGTGAATGCGCCCCCGCTCAGCAGGTAGCCGTGGAGCTTAGCATCGGCACTCCTGTATTGTCCCACGATGTCGCCGCGAGGATTGATCCCGAAAGCCGTAGTCAGTCTAGCGCCGGGGAAATCAATCGCAGTGAATTCGCCCCCGCTCAGCAGATAGCCGTGTTGCCTACCATCGGCCGCATCGTAGCGTCCCACGATGTCGCCCTGAGGGTTGATCCCCACCGCACCAGTGAAGACAGCGCCGGGGAAATCAATCGTAGTGAATTCCCCCCCACTCAGCAGAAAGCCGTGGTTGTGACCGTCGTCAGCCACGCAAGGGAGAGTGCAGACGCTCCCATCATAGTATCGTCCCACGATCTCGGCGCTAGGACTGATACCGACGGCTTCGCTATAGATAGCCCCTGGGGGATCAATCGTGGTGAAAGTAACATGCTCATCATCGGATGCCTTCACGCGTAGATTTGGCATCAAGGCGAACACCGCCAGCAGCACGAAGCTAAGCGCGAACAAGCAAAGTCTCTGTTGTCGTTGCATTTTGTCGCTCCTTTTCATTTAAGTCCTGCGGCTATCGTCCCTATGGACGTCAAGGGCCCTGCCGAGCACTGAAGTTACATGTGGACCGTCGGGCTCGGCCCGAGAAGTATTGAGAGATCGGCTCTCATGGCGTGAACAGCTCAGCGGATGAGGCAACCGTCTTCACACTGCAGTTGATGTCATCGCAGTAGATATCCGTAACGCCACCTACAACCAGCACGGTCTTATCGTTGAGTAGAGTCGCTGTGTGGTGAGAGCGGCCGACAATCATCGGGGAAGCGACACTCCAACTGCTGCTCACGGGATCGTATAACTCGGCACTGCTCAGCTGGAAGTTGTCGCTATAAATGACGCCGGATTCCTGCGAACCAGCCACGAGCACCTTGCCGTTGCCCAATAGCGTGGCGGTATGCTCCGTGCGCGCCGTGCCCATTTGGCTCTTTGCAGCCCAAGCCACGGCCGCGGGATCAAACGAATCGACGTCTGCCAGCGTTTGCCCGCAAATGTCGCTCTGCGGATAAAATCCTACACAACCTCCCACCGTGAGCACCGTACCATCCGTGAGAAGCGTTGCGCTCAGGAATGAGGGCGATCCAAACGTCGGCACGGTCCCGGCACTGCTCCAGGCTCCGGTTGTAGGATCGTACATCTCCGCAACATTCGAGTACCCACCCTGGGCCACCAAAACACGACCGTCCGGGAGCAGCGTAGAAGTGTGGGCAACACGCATGTATTGCATATTGGGAGTACTCGTCCAGGTTCCGGTCGTGGGGTCGTAGATCTCCGCCGTCTGATCACCGATGCCGCCCGTGATGAGCACGCGACCGTCTAGGAGCATCGTTGCCGCGTGAAAACCGCGACCGTGATTCATCGACGCCGTATAGGTCCAAGTTCCTGTTGATGGATCGAAAAGCTCAGCCGTTGGCGTAACGCTGAATCCCGGGAGACCTTCCGTTCCCCCGGTGACGAGCACTTTACCGTTCTGC
>DATMOO010000172.1:0-2372 GCA_035568275.1 Candidatus Sulfotelmatobacter sp. | reverse complement strand
GAGGGCCTCAGCGGTCTGGTCAAAAACCGTTCCAGAATCGTTCCAGGCCGCCTCAACCGCATATTGAACGCCCTCGTCCCCGCCTCTCTTGCGCGGAAGATGCTGGCGGACATGCTTGGTACAGCGCTTGCGAACAAGCCCTCAAGCGTGAGGGCCCAGGCCTAATAACCGACGGGTAGTGAATCGTGGAGGCCTGCAACCATCCGAATTGTTTAGTACTGCCATTTAGGTTGGAACTTATCCGGGTCGCCGCATAGCCAGGGTACAAGGTCATAGGATGGCGATTACTTCTGTGTAGCCGACATCGGAGGCCGCCTGCCCGCTGGTGTTGGTTTCGTTGTCTGCCCAATCATGATTTCTCCAATGGCCGGAAAAGTGGATTTTATGTCATTACGGCCACGCCAGCTAACGCCTACCGTCACTAGAGATCAGACGGAGAAGACGTGAACGCAACATATAAAGCCGATATTGTCCTCGCGAAGGCGGCCAGGCACTGGCGACCAAAAGGCGGAGGATCGAGTGTGAAGCGCACATTGTTAGCGGCGAAGCTTTTAGTCCTTCCAGGTGTGTATTCCGTACTGGCTTTTACTGATGATCTGGGTTTGCACACTCAAGGAGGAGACAACATGAGCAGCAAAATGAGCATGCACCGAGTGAATGGCGTGGAACTGAATGTTCTCGATACGGGCGACGGAAGCCCTACGCTGATCTTCCTCCATTATTGGGGCGGGTCGATCCGGAGTTGGGAACCCGTTATCAGAGACCTTTCAAAAGATCAGCGCTGCATAGCGATCGATTTCCGAGGTTGGGGAAAGTCGAGCCGGGACGCCAAAGACTACGACGTCGGCACGCTCGCCGACGACGTCGCCGCGATCATCCACAAGCTCGGTCCCAAGAAGTTCGTAATCCTCGGGCATTCGATGGGCGGCAAGGTGGCCCAACTGGTTGCCTCAACACATCCTGAAGGTCTTCAACAGCTCATTTTGATGGCGCCTGCGCCGCCCCAGCCGCTCGAGGTACCCACGGAGCAGCGACGGGCCATGGCGGCCTCCTACGAGACGCGTGAAGGCGTGATGGGCATCATCGCGAAACTGCCGCTGTCGCAGGCGGATCGTGAGCAGATCGTCGATGACGCCTTGAGCGGCGCGCCTGCGGCGAAGCGGGCATGGCCCGAGCACGGCATGGCCATGGACATCCGCGAACAGGCGTCTCGGATCGATGTTCCTGTAAACATCATCGTCGGCAGCGCAGATGTGGTGGAGACCGAAGCCGCGCTGCGCGAGGAATTCGGGAAGGTCCTCCCGTCGACAGAGTTCACCGTTCTTTCCGGCGTTAGCCACATGGCTCCGCTGGAAGCGACTTCCCAGGTCGTCGATGCGATCCGTTCCGCGCTGACGACTGAGCCCCGTCGCTAAGTAGATTCTTAAGGGCGTATTCGATGATTGCAGACATTAAGGTTCCGGAGAGTGCCCGACAATCTAAGAGTCGATATCGCTACGAGCGGCTCGTCCCAGGTGGAGTACGGCGCTGAAAACGGAGCCGGTAAGCACTGGGTGTAACCTGCAGTTGTGAGAGAAAAGTACGTCTCATGATCTCAGAGCTGCTGAAGCCACACGAAGCAGCGATTTCTTTGACGGCCTTAACAGTTTGTTCTAGCTGTCGGCGTGCAGCCTCCACGCGCAAGCGTTCCGCGAATTTAGCGGGTGTAATGCCGGTTTCCTTTCTGAAGACGCGACTGAAGTTCCGCGGGCTCATAGCAGCACGCCTGGCGAGTACGTCAACAGAGAGATTCTTGTTCAGGTTTTCTGCCATCCACACCTGAAGGTCCTGTAGCGCCTTACGTCCCGAAGCTTGCGCTGATAGGGAAACGCTGAATTGCGCCTGACCGCCAGGTCTGCGCAGAAACACGATAAGGTTGCGCGCTACATCCAATGCCACCGACGCACCGTGGTCCTCTTCTACCATCGCCAGAGCGAGATCAATGCCAGCCGTGATTCCGGCAGAAGTATAGATATTCCCATCTTGTATCCAGATCGGATTCCCATCGACTTTGACATCTGGATATTTCTTCTGCAAATCGGCAGCAAAGGCCCAGTGAGTTGTTGCTCGCTTGTTATGGAGTAAACCGGCTTCAGCCAAGATAAAGGCTGCGACGCACACGGATGCCATTCGTCGTGCGCGACCCGCAGTCTTTTGTAGCCAAAGAGAAAAGCGGCTGTCACGTGAGTCTTTTGAGGTCGGTCCGCAAACGACGACCAGTGTGTCCACGGGCTCGCGCAGTCTCCGGTAATAGCCATGCGCTAACAAAGAAACTCCGCATTCGCCTGCAATGATTGGTTTAGGTTGGGAGCTTACTACTCGAACGTCGTAAG